>NZ_SRLW01000402.1:0-7345 GCF_006518215.1 Myxococcus sp. AB025B | reverse complement strand
CCCCACGCCCTCCCCTCCACATCCTCCGCGAAGCGCCCCACACACGGAGTCCACACCCCCCTTGACCCGCGAGCCGGTTTCACGGTACTGATCTTGAAATTGATACTGATTATCAAAATCAACTGAGCCTGACAGCATCGGGCCGGACGTGGAGGACACGACGTGGCGCGTGACTTGGGACCAAGGGGCAAGATGTGCCGGCGACTGGGGATTCCCCTGTCGCGAATCACCGCGAAGGATCCGGACAAGGACCCGGTGCTGCGCAGGCCCTACCCGCCCGGCCAGCACGGCGCCACGGCGCGCATGGGCAACAGCGACTTCGCGCGCCGCCTGCGTGAGAAGCAGAAGCTGAAGCTCTACTACGGCCTCCTGGAGAAGCAGTGCCGGCGCGCGTTCATGGAGGCGCGCCGCTCGCCCGGCAACACGGGCACGGTGCTGCTGCAGCTGCTCGAGAGCCGCCTGGACTCGCTCGTCCTGCGCGCGGGGCTGGCCACCAGCATCCGCCAGGCGCGCCAGTTCGTGCGCCACGGCTACTTCCAGGTCAACGGCGCCGCGACGGACATCCCCAGCTTCCGCGTCAAGCCGGGCAGCGAGGTGAAGTACCACCCCGCGCACCTGAAGCTGGCCATCGTCCGGGAGTCGTTCGAGCGCATGAAGGGCCGCAACGTGCCGCCCTACGTGCAGGTGCTCGGCGACGGCGAGGGCCTGCGCTACGCGCGCCTGCCCGAGCGCGAGGAGATTCCCGTCGACGTGAACGAGCCGTTCATCGTCGAGTTCTACGCGCAGCGCAGCTGACCGACGCAATCCCCGAGCGGAGGGCAGGCCCCGCGGGCCTTCCCTCCGCCCGTGCGTCTCAGCCCAGCAGCGTGGCGCGCAGCTCGGCCATGGAGCGGAACAGCCAGTCCGGCGAGTGCCGGGCCAGCGCCTCCGGCAGCGTGTAGCCCCACGCCACCGCCGCCGCGGGGATGCCCGCCTCCCGGGCCGCGTCGAGGTCGCGAATCTCGTCGCCCACGGAGAGGACCTCCCCGGGGCTGACCTTCACGCGCTTCACCATGCGGCGGAACTTGGCGGCCTTCCCGAAGAGGGCGGCGCCACAGTCGAAGTGCGCCACGGCCCGGGTGCACTCCCCCAGCACCGCGCGCACGGAGGCCTCGCTGTCGGAGCTGATGATGGCCACCGTGACGCCCGCGGCCTTCAGGTCCGCGAGCAGCTCCGGCACCCCGGGGAACAGCGGCGTCGACGACGCGGCCGCCAGCTTCTCCTTGCGCATGTGGCTGACGATGGAGGGCAGCCGCCACAGGGGCACCTTCGCCTTCGCCAGGATGTCGTGGCCGGACAGCCCCCGGAGCGCCTCCAGCTCCTCGGGCGACAGGCGCTTGAACCCGAAGCGGTCGGCCACGTCGTTCAAGATGGAGCGGAACCACGGCAGCGAGTCCGCCAGGGTGCCGTCGAAGTCGAAGATGACCAGTCGAAAGGGCGTCATGCGGGGCGCTCCGTCGGTGGGCGGGGGTCCACCGGGGAGCGATGCGAAGTCATAGCAGAACCGCTCGAGACGAGGGCCCCGCGCTCCGGGCAATCCGGACCACGTGTTCGCGGATGAAGCGCAGGGCCTCGTCGTCCTCGGACGTGACGCGCCAGAACAGCTCCAGCGGCGAGCCCTCCACCTCGAAGGGCAGCTTCACCGTCCGCAGCGCCGGGCGCAACGCCACCACCTGGCGCGCCACCATCCCCGGCACCGTGGCCAACAGCGCGCTCCCCTCCACCAGCTCCCCCACCCCATGGAACGAGGGAATCGACACGCGGACCTTGCGCTGCAGCCCCAGCGCGTCCTCCACCACGCCGCGCAGGTCGCCATTGTACGAGACGATGACGTGCTCGTGCTCCAGGTAGCGCTCCAGCGTGAAGCGCTTCCCCGGCCGGGCGTGGCGCGGGTCGTAGAGGCAGACGAAGCCCTCGTGGAAGAGCTTCAGCCTGCGGATGCTCGGCGGCAGCTCGTCCGCCACCGTCATCGCCACGTCCACGGCCGACGAGCTCAGGAGCGCCCCCACGTTCCGGAACTGCGCGGGCAGCACCACCAGCCGCATCCTTGGCGCCTCGCGCGCCAGGACGTCCAGCAGCCGGGGCAACAGCCATGACTCGCTCGCGTCGGAGAGCCCCAGGCGCACCGTGCGCTCGCTCGTGCCGGGGTCGAACGCCGCCGGAGAGAGGGCCGCCTCCACCAGGGCCTCCAGGTGGGGCCTCGCGGTGGCGAGCAGCTTCCGGCCCCGTGCGCTCAACGCCAGTCCCCGGCCGCTGCGCACGAACAGGGGGGCACCCACGGCCTCCGTCAGCCGCCGGAGCGCCGCGCTCACCGCCGGCTGGGTGAGGTACAGCCGAGCGGCCGCCGCCGTGACACTGCCCGCCTCCGCCACCACGACGAAGACTCTCAGCAGGTTCAGGTCGAGCGACTTCTCATAGAGCGCGTTCATGTGAGGCTTCCATCCTATTGATTGGATTCAAGCATGGCGATGCCCCACCTTTGCCGTGTCGCAACGAACCAGGAGGCACACATGGACACGAAGCACACGGTGAAGCTGGGGAGCACGGGGCCGGAGGTCTTCCGGCTCGGACTGGGCTGCATGGGCATGTCCGGGATGTACGGGGCCACGGATGACGCGGAGAGCCTGCGCACGATTGACACGGCCCTGGAGCGCGGCGTGACGCTGCTCGACACCGGGGACTTCTACGGCATGGGCCACAACGAGCTGCTCGTGGGCCGCGCCATCGCCGGCCGCCGCGAGAAGGTCCAGCTCTCCGTCAAGTTCGGCGCGATGCGGGGACCGGACGGCAGCTGGGGCGGCATCGACCTGCGCCCCGCGGCCGTGAAGAACTTCGCCGCCTATTCACTCAAGCGCCTGGGCGTGGACGTCATCGACATCTACCGGCCCGCCCGCCTGGACCCGAACGTCCCCATCGAGGACACCGTCGGCGCCATCGCCGAGTTGGTGAAGGCCGGCTACGTGCGGCACATCGCCCTGTCGGAGGTCGGCGCGGAGACGGTGCGGCGCGCCCAGCGCGTGCATCCCATCGTCGACGTGCAGCTCGAGTACTCGCTCGCGAGCCGAGGGCCGGAGGCGAACCTCTTCCCCGCGCTCAGGGAGCTGGGCGTGGGCGCCACGCTCTACGGCGTCCTCTCGCGCGGCCTGCTCACCGGCAGCAAGCCCACCGGCGCGGGGGACTTCCGCGCGCACCTGCCCCGCTTCAGCGGAGAGCACCGCGCGACCAACGAGGCCTCGGTGCAGGCGCTGCATCGCTTCGCCCAGGAGCGGGGCCTGTCGCCCGCACAGCTCGCCATCGCCTGGGTGCTCGCGCGTCAGCCCGGCTTCGTCCCCATCATCGGCGCCCGGCGCGTCTCCCAGCTCGAGGACGCGCTCGCCGCCCTGGCACGTCCGCTGTCCCGTGAGGACGTCTCCGCCCTCGAGTCTCTGGTGGCTTTCACCGGCGAGCGGTATGGGGCCGAGCAGATGCACATGCTCGACAGCGAGCGCCCCTGACCTGGAGCGTCCTACGAGTCCGGAAACGTCAGACAGAGCCGGTAGAGTGGCTCCTGCAATGAGAGCCATCATCCACGTGGACATGGACGCTTTCTATGCGTCCGTGGAGCAGCGGGACAACCCGGCCCTGAAGGGCAAACCGCTCATCGTGGGCGGTCATGCGCAGCGGGGCGTCGTCGTCGCCGCGTCCTACGAAGTCAGGCCCTTCGGCGTGCGCAGCGCCATGCCCATGGCCCGCGCGGTGAAGGCCGCGCCGCACGCCATCGTGGTGAAGCCACGCTTCCCCGCGTACGCCGAGGCCAGCGAGCAGGTCTTCGCCATCTTCGAGCGCTACACGCCGCTCATCGAGCCGTTGTCGCTGGACGAGGCCTTCCTGGACGTCACCGCCTCGGTGGGCCTGTTCGGCGCGCCCTCGGACATCGCGCGGCGCATCCGCAAGGACATCGCGGACGAGCTCCAGCTGCCCTCCTCCGCGGGCATCGCCACGGTGAAGTTCGTGGCGAAGATTGCCTCCGACCTGGCCAAGCCCAACGGCCAGCGGGAGGTACGCGCCGAGGAGACGGTGGCCTTCCTCGCGGGGCTGCCGGTGTCGCGGCTGTGGGGCGTGGGGCCGAAGACGGAGGAGGCGCTCCAGCGCGCGGGGCTGAAGACCATCGGCGACGTGTCCACGAAGGACGTGGCCTGGCTCGAGCAGCGGCTGGGCACCAGCGGCCGGCACCTGTGGGAGCTGGCCCAGGGCATCGACGCGCGCGACGTCGTGCCGGACCGCGCAGCCAAGAGCGTGGGCGCCGAGGACACCTTCGAGGAGGACCTCGTCGGCGTGGAGGCCTTGAAGCCACACATCCACGCGCAGGCCCTGCGGGTGGCGCGGCGCCTGAGGCGCGCGGGCGTGCAGGGGCGCGTGGTGCAGCTCAAGCTGAAGCTGTCCGACTTCACCCTGCTCACCCGCCGCACCACGCTGCGCGAGGTGACGGATGATGGGCAGACGCTCTACCGCACGGCGCTGGAGCTGCTGGAGCGCGCGCACGAGGGCAAGCCCATCCGCCTCACCGGGGTGAGCGTGCAGCTCGACGAGGCCCCACCGCAGCTGGGCCTCTTCCCGGCCGCGCCGCCGCGCACGGCCAAGCTCAACGCCGCGCTGGACCGCATCGCCGACCGCTTCGGCAGCAAGGCGATTACGACGGCGGACATCGCGGGCAGCGACGCCCCCAGCGACGACGCGCACCGCTCCGAGCGCCCCGTGGACAAGACGCCCCCGAAGCGCTGAAGCCTCGCCTCAGTCCGCCGCGGGCACCATGTCCGGAGGAGGCGGCTGCCGCGCGGCCTCGTCCCGCGACATCACCAGCACGCCCACCAGCGCGAGCCCTCCGCCCACGAGCTGCACCCAGTCCGGCGTCTCGCCCAGCAGCGGCACCGCCCACAGGGTGGACAGCACGGGCTCCCCCAGCGACGCCACCGCCACGAAGGGCGCGGACAGGTGGCGCACGGAGGCGTTGAGCAGCGAGTGGCCGATGAGCTGCGGCACCAGGGCCAGCCCCACCAGCACCCACCACGTGCGCGACGAGAAGCCCGTCAGCGGCGAGTCGACGAAGCCGTGCGCCAGCATCAGCGCCGCCGCCGCCACCGCGTAGACGACGCCCACGTACGTGCCCAGGGACATGGACTCGCGCACCCGGCGGCCCACGACGAAGTACACCGCCGCCAGGATGGCCCCCGCCACGGCGAGCAAATCACCCCACAGCGCCGTGCCGCCGGCCGCGAAGTCCCGCGCGCCGATGAGCACGCTGCCCGACAGGCACAGCACCAGCGCCGCCACGCCCCGCGAACCCACGCGCTCCGACAGCGCGAGCCACGCGAACAGCGTCACCCACACCGGCTGCGTGGTGACGAGCGCCACGGAGCTGGCCACGGTGGTGTACTGGAGCGACGCAATCCACGTCGCGAAGTGCAGCGCCAGCGCGAGCCCCGACACCAGGAGCCAGCCCCACGTGCGCCAGGAGAAGGAGGCCAGCTCCGAGCGTCCCCTCAACAACGCGAGCGCCAGCAGCGGCGCCGCGGCGAAGGTGAGGCGCCACGCGGAGATGGCCAGCGACGGGGCCTCGGCGAAGCGGATGAGCGGCGCGGCCCAGGACACGGCCACGACGCCCAGCACCAGCCCGCCGTAGACGCGCGCACGGGACACGTCCGCGCGCGGCGCCTGGATGCTCACGCCTCGCCGGCGCCCGAGCCGGAAGAACCCGCCGAGGCGGCCCCTTCACCGGAGGAACGACGGCGACGACGACGGCGGCGGCGCTTGCGCTGACCACCGGGCTCCGAGCCACCCTCGCCCTCCGAGGACTCGGCGCGCGGCGGCGGCACCTCGCCGGCCTTCCACGCCTCCAACTGCTCACGGCCCTCGCCGGTGGCCTCCACCGACATCTCGAACACGGTGAGCGCCTCGCCGAACAGCGGGTGCCGACGGAAGGCCGCGCTCTTGCGACGGCGCTCCCCCGACAGCGTGCGCTGGGCGAGCAGCAGCATGCGGCAGCGCTCGGCGATGCGGCGCGGCAGCCGGGCCGACTGCACGAAGCCCGCGAGCAGCTCCTCCACCACCTGCGACACCGACGGGCGGCCCCCATCCTGCGGCTCGGCCGGAGGCCCGGAGTGGCTGATGGGCACCAGCAGCGCCGCCAGGAGGATGGCGTCGTCGAGCGGCTCGCCCGCGGCCACCCGGCGGTCCAGCGCCTGGGCGAAGGCGTAGAAGGTCTTCTCGCCCTCCTTGCCGTGCTGCTTGAGGTACGCGTTGACGGGCGGCAACAGCAGCTTCAGCGCGTCGAGCGCGTCCAGCAGCTTGAGCGCGGGCGCGGACACCCCGCCGCGGATGAGGCGGAAGGTCTCCTCCAACAGGCGCGCGGGCGCGCAGCGCGGCAGGTCCTCCACCGCGCCCTCCATCGCCGCGTACGTGCGCGACTCGATGTCCAGGTCCAGCTTCGCCGCGAAGCGCACGGCGCGGAGGATTCGCACCGGGTCCTCGCGCATGCGCACCTCGGGGTCGCCGATGGTGCGGATGAAGCGCTCGTCCAAATCACGCCGGCCGCGGACGTAGTCGATGACCCGCCCCTCGCTCACGTCGTAGAACAGGCCGTTGATGGTGAAGTCGCGGCGGCGCGCGTCCTGCTGCGCGGTGCCGAAGACGTTGTCGTGGGTGATGAGCAGGTCATCCCCGCCGTTGTCGCCCTCGTCCTCCGCCGCGGCCGGCGAGGCGGCCTCCAGCTCCGTGGGGTTCGCGCGGAAGGTGGAGACCTCGATGATCTTCCCACCCTTGAAGTAGACGTGCGCCAGCCGGAAGCGCCGGCCAATGAGCCGGCAGTTGCGGAAGATGGCGCGCACCTCGTTCGGGTGCGCGCTGGTGGCCACGTCGAAGTCCTTGGGCTTGCGGCCCAGGAGCAGATCGCGCACGCAGCCGCCCACCAGGTACGCCTGGTGCCCGTGCTGATGCAGCCGCAGCACCACCTTGAGCGCGTCCGGGTCCAGTTCGTCCGGGTCGATCTCCGCCGGCTCGCCGGTGGAGCGCACGTGGGGCGCGTGCAGCTCGCGCTCGTAGGGAGTCGGCTCGGGCTCGGGCTCGAGCACGGTGGGCACCTGCTCCACCTCTTCGTCGGCGGCGGCCTCGGCCGCGTCCTGCGCCTCGGCAGCGGCGAGCACCTCCTCGACGGCGCCCAGGCCCGTGTCGTCGAGCGCGTCCGCCTCGTCGTCGTCATCCTCGTCGTCGTCCGCCTCGTCCTCCGACGGGGGCTCCGGCGCGCGGGCGGTGGGGGCCGACTGGGCCAGCA
>NZ_SRLW01000401.1:0-7384 GCF_006518215.1 Myxococcus sp. AB025B | reverse complement strand
GGCGACGGGCGGCCCTGCTTGAAGGCGCCGTAGAGCTGCATCAGCTCGTTGATGAAGAGCGCGGTGGACAGCGTGTCGCAGACGACGTGGTGGATGCTGCCCAGGAGCAGGTGGTGCTTCGTCTCCAGGCGCAGCAGGACGGTCCGGATGACGGGGCCCGTCACCAGGTCGAACGGCAGCATCGCCTCCTCGCGGGCCAGCCGCATCGCCTCGTCCTCGCGACGGGCGGGCGTGTCCCCGGCGACGTCGACGATGGGCAGGGGGATGCGCACATTCTCGTGGAAGCGCTGCACGGGACGGCCATCCACCACGTCGTACGTGGTGCGCAGGGCCTCGTGCCGACGGACGATCTCCTGGACGGCGCGCTCCAGCGTGGCCGGGTCCAGGTCTCCCTCAAGCCGCAGCACGAAGGGGATGTTGTACGCGGACAGGCCGGGCAGGTGCTGCTCCAGGCGCCACACGCGCTCCTGGACGTAGGAGAGCGGCAGCTCGCCCGTGCGGGGCAGCGGAACCAGCGGGAGTTCGCGTGTCGGCGCCGCGGAGGGGGCCTGTCGCAACAGCGGCTCGATGCGCTGGGCGATGCCCGCCACCGTGGGGGCCTCGAACAACGCGGCCAGGGGGAGCTGGACGCCGAAGGCTTCACGGACCTGGTTGAGCAGCTGCGCCGCCATCAGCGAGTTGCCGCCGATCTCCAGGAAGTCGTCCTCACGGCCGACGAACTCCAGGCCCAGGCGCTCGCGCCACAGACCCGCGAGCCGCTCCTCGATGGGCCCCCGAGGCGCGTCTTCACGCACCGGGGCGACGGGCTCGGGCTCCTGAATCGAAGGGGGAGGCTCAGCGGGGGCCACCGGAACCGCGCGCAGCGACGTCATCGCTGGCGCAACCACCGGAGGCAACTGCGGCGCGATGCCCGTCGACGCAGGCGATCCGAAACCCGTCGCCGCAGCAGGCGGCGTGACGCCGGTCGCGACAGGCGGCGCGAAGCCCGTAGACGCTGGCGACCCGAGATCCGTCGGCGCAGGCGGCCCGAAACCCGTCGACGCAGCAGGCGACGCGAAGCCTGGCGACGCGGCAGCCGATGGTACGAGGCTCGGCGACGTAGGACGTTGCGGCTCCATCCCGGACGACAGGGTCGTCACGGCCTGCGTCTCCGCGACGGGGATCGGCGCCCCCGAGGCGGCACGGAGCTGCACGGGCTGCTGGGCCACCATCGCGGGCACGGCCTGCGCGCCCGGCTTCGCATCCACCCAGACGCGCTTCTCCTGGAACGGATACGTGGGCAAATGCAGCCGGCGCCTCTGCTCGTGCGCGAAGAAGGCGGACCAGTCCACCTCCACGCCCTGCGTCCACAGCTCACCCACGGACGCCAGCAGGCTCGCGTCCTCCGTCGTGGAGGCGCTCCGACGCAGCGTCGCCAGCGCCTTCACGCGGTCCTTGTCCTGGCCCAGCGACGCGCGCACCAGCGGCGTCAGGTCCTGACCGGGGCCCACCTCCAGCAGCACGCTGCACCCATCCTCGAGCAGCGCCCCCACCGCATCCGAGAAGTACACGGGCTGACGCATCTGGTCCGCCCAGTACTGAGGCTCGGCCAGTGCACCGCGCTTCGCCCACGTGCCCGTCACGCTGGACGCGTAGCGCAGCGTCGGCTCCGAGCGCGTCAGCGACGCCACCACGCGCGACAGCTCCGGCATCAGCGGCTCCACGTCCGCCGAGTGGAACGCGTGCGGCGCGGGCATCCGCACCACGCCCACGTCCCGCGCCTTCAACGTCTCCTGGAGCGCCTCCACCTCCGCCACCGGACCCGCGATGACGCAGCGGTCCGCCGCATTGACGGCGGCCAGCGACAGCCTCCCGGACAAGAGCGGCTGAACCTGCGACTCCGGCATCGCCACCGCGAGCATCGCCCCCGGGGGCATGCGGTGCATCAGCTCACCCCGCGCCACCGCGAGCTTCAGCGCGTCCTCCAGCGACAGCGCCCCCGCCACGCAGGCCGCGGCGTACTCACCGAAGCTGTGCCCCAGGACGGCATACGGCTTCAGGCCCCAGTCCATCCACATCCACGCGAGGGACACTTCGACAGAGAACAGCGCCGGCAACGCCACCCGCGTGTCCGCGAGCAGCGACGCATGCCGCGACTCCTGCCCAGGACCCGACGTCAGGAGCGTGCGCACGCGCTCCCGCAGCTCCCCGTCCAGCAGCGCCAGGCACGACTCCAGATGCCGGCGGAACGTCGGCTCCGTGTCGAGCAGCTCGCGCCCCATGCCGAGCTGCTGCGTACCCTGACCCGGGAAGATGAAGGCCACGCGGCGACGGCGCGCGGCCTCCAGGTCCTTGAGCTTCGTGGGCGTGAAGGGCTTGAGGAGCTGACGGGTCAGCTCGGCCGCGTCGCGGGCCACGACGACGCGCCGGTGCTCGAAGCCCTTGCGGCCCACGGCGAGCGTGAAGGCCGCATCGGCCACGGCCAGCGCGTCACCCTGGGCCTCCGCATGGGAGGCCAGGTTCTTCGAGGCCGCGTCCAGCGCCTCGGGCGTGCGCGCCGACAGGACGAACAGGTGATGCTTGCGTGAGCTGGAGCCACTCGGAGACATCGGAGCTTCCTCGAGCACGGCGTGGGCGTTGGTGCCACCAATGCCGAAGGAGCTGACCGCGGCACGCCGCGGCGACTCGCTCCTCGGCCACGGCCGAAGGGTGGTGTTGACGAAGAACGGGGTGGCGTCGAAATCAATCTGGGGGTTGGGGCGCTCGAAGTGCAGGCTCGGCGGGACCTCTCCGTGCCGCAGCGACAGCGCCACCTTGATGAGGCCCGCGAGGCCCGCCACCGTGTCCAGGTGGCCGACGTTGGACTTGAGCGAAGCCAGGGCGATGGTGCCCTTGTGCTCGGGCCCCAGGCCGTAGGCGCGCTGGAGCGCCGTCACCTCGATGGGGTCGCCCAGCGGAGTCGCCGTGCCGTGCGCCTCCACGTAGCCGATCTCCTCCGGCTTCACGCCCGAGCGCGCGAGCGCCTGCCGGATGACGGCCGTCTGGCCCTGCACGCTGGGCGCGGTGAAGCCCGACTTGTCGCGCCCGTCGTTGTTGGTCGCCGTCGCGCGAATCACCGCGTGGATGGAGTCCCCATCCCGCTCCGCGTCCTCCAGTCGCTTGAGGACGATGCAGGCCACGCCGTTGCCGGAGACGGTGCCCTGCGCCGCCGCGTCGAACGAGCGGCAGTGCCCGTCCGGCGAGAGGATCATCCCTTCCTGGTACACGTAGCCGGTGCGCTGCGGCACCGACAGGCGCGTCGCGCCGGCCATCGCCACGTCGGACATGCCCGCCAGCAGGTTCTGGCAGGCCAGGTGCACGGCGACGAGGCCCGTGGAACACGCGGTGTGGATGAGGACGCTCTCACCCGTGAGCCCCAGCTTGAAGGACGTCTTCGTCGCCAGGCTCTCGTGCGTCGCGGTGCCGTAGAGCTCGAACAGCGCGGCGCCGTCCAACGGCACCGTGGCCCGCACCGCCTCCGTGTAGCCGGAGTCGATGGCCCCCGCGTACAGGGAGATGGCGCCCGGGAAGCGCTCGGGGTCGATGCCCGCGTCCTCCAGCGCCGTCCACGCGGACTGCAGGAACACGCGCTGCTGCGGGTCCAGCCACTGCGCCTCGCGCAGGGACATGTCGAAGAACGCGTGGTCGAACCGGTCCGCGCCCTCCAACACACCGCCCGCCGGGACGAACGCCGGGTGCTGGCTCAGCTCGATGCCCTCGGGCAGGCCAGGCATGCGCTCCAGCTCCTCGGGCTTGAACCGGGAGATGGACTCGACGCCCTCGCGCAGGTTGCGCCAGAACGCGTCCACCGAGCCCGCGCCAGGGAACCGACCCGCCATGCCGATGATGGCCACGGCCCCCGTCGTCGACGGTCGTGACACCGGCCTCTCCGGCGCCGGCACCGACTGGGGCGCGGTCGCCGCGGCCACCTCCGCGCGCTGCTTCTCCAGGGCTCGTGCCAGCCCCTGGACGGTGGGGTGCTCGAACAGCCACACGACGGGAACCGACTGGCCCAGCTCTTCACGCAAGCGCGCCGCGATGCGCACCACGGAGAGCGACGTGCCACCCAGCTCCTCGAACAGGTGGTCATGCACGCCGACGCGCTCGGTGCCCAGCTCTCGCGCCCAGACGGCGGAGATGCGCTCCTCCAGCGGATTGGCCGGCTCGACGAAGCGCCCCTGACGTCCCGTGGAGGCGGCGTCCGGCTTGGGCAGCGCCTTGCGGTCCACCTTGCCCGTGGTGCTCAGCGGCAGCGAGGGCAGGGTGACGATGATGGACGGCACCATGTACTCGGGCAGCCGCTGACGCAGGCCCGCGCGCAGGTCCGTCGTGTCCAGCGACTGACCCTCTCGCGGCGACACGTAGGCCACGAGCCGACGATCTCCCGGAACGTCCTCACGGACGACGGCCACGGACTCGTGCACCGCGGGCTGGGCGGCCAGCGCGGCCTCCACCTCGGACAGCTCGATGCGGAACCCGCGAATCTTCACCTGGTGGTCGGTGCGACCGATGAACTCCAGCACGCCCTCGGGCCGCCAGCGCGCCACGTCGCCCGTGCGGTAGAGGCGCTCACCGGGCTGGGTGCTGAACGGATGCGGGACGAAGCGCTCGGCCGTGAGCTCCGGGCGAGACACGTAGCCGCGCGCGAGCCCCACGCCTCCCAGGTACAGCTCGCCCGGGACGCCCACCGGCGCCAGCTGCATGCGGGCATCCAGGACGTAGGCCGTGGTGTTGGCGATGGGCGTGCCGATGGGGAACGAGAGACCCGACGGCATGGGCCCCGTCAGCGCGTAATTGGTCGCGATGACCGAGCACTCCGTGGGCCCGTACGCGTTGATGATGGGCACGCGCAGCGAGGCCAGCGCCCGATGCGCGTGAGGCACGGAGAGCACCTCGCCTCCGACGTGGAGCTGTCCCAGCCGGGCCAGGATGTCCGGGCGGTGCTCCACGAGCTGCGCGAAGAGGCCGGAGGGCAGGTGCGAGAAGGAGACCTCGTGCCGCGCCATGACCTCGCCCAGGCGGTCCAGGTCACTCGGCACCGCGTCGGCCGGGAAGAGGACCACACGGCCACCGTGGAGCAGTGACGGGCAGACCTCGAGCACGGAGCCGTCGAACGAGATGGGCGCCAGCAGGATGCTGGTCTCCTTCGCGCCGAAGCGGGCGTAGGGCTCCGAGTAGCACAGGCGCATCAGGCCCCGGTTCTCGATGGCCACGCCCTTGGGGCGCCCCGTGCTGCCGGAGGTGAAGATGACGTAGGCCAGGTTGCGAGGGCCCGCGTGGGACACCGGCGGCGTGGACGGCCACGACTCCAGCTTCAGGTCCTCGACGAGCAGGCGCTCGGGCCCCGCGTCCGGCAGGGTCAGCTCGTCGCCCAGCACCCGCGAGGTGAGCAGCAGCGAGGGCCGCGCGTCCTCCACCATGAAGGCGAGCCGTTGCACCGGGTACGCCGCGTCGAGCGGGACGTAGGCACCTCCGGCCTTCATGACGGCGAGGATGGAGACCACGACGTCGAAGCCGCGCTCCAGACACACGGCCACGAGCACATCGGGCCCCACGCCCTTCGAGCGGAGCTGGTGCGCGAGCTGATTGGCCCGGGCCTCCAGCGCGCCGTAGGTCATCCGCTGGTCGCCCGACTCCAGGGCGATGGCCTGGGGACGCTGGCTCGCCTGTCGGGAGAAGCCCTCCGCGAAGGTGGTGTCCGCGGGGTAGGGGCGCGTGGTGTCGTTCCACGCGGTGACCAGCTGGTGGCGCTCGTCGGCGGACAGCAGGTCCAGGGTCCAGAGCGGCCGGTCCGGAGCAGCGACCAGCGCTTCGAGCAGGTTGCGCAGGTGGCGAGCGAGGCGCGCCACGGTGGGCGCGGTGAACAGCTCGGTGCTGTACTCGATGACACCGCGCAGGCCATCGGCCTCCTCGACCAGGACGAGGCCCAGGTCGAAGCGCGCCGTGCCGTTGTCCACGTCGAGCTGACGCAGGGTGAGACCCGGCACGCGCATCGTCGGCGTGGGCGTGTTCTGGAGCGCGAACACCACCTGGACCACCGGGCTGCGGCCCAGGTCGCGCTGGGGCTGGACCTCCTCGACGAGGCGCTCGAAGGGCAGGTCCTGGTGCTCGTAGGCCGCGAGCGTCGTCTCGCGCACCTGGGCGAGCAGCGTCCGGAAAGACTCCTCGGGGCGCACGCGGGCGCGCAGCACCAGCGTGTTGACGAAGAAGCCAACGAGTCCCTCCAGCTCGCCATGACGACGCCCCGCGATGGGCGAGCCGACGAGCAGGTCCTCCTGGCGGCTGTAGCGGGAGAGCAGCGTCTGCCAGGCCGCGAGCAGCGTCATGAACGGGGTGGCCCCGGCCTGTCGACCGAGCGCGACCACGCGGTCCACCAGCTCACGCGGGAGCTGGATGGGATGCGACGCGCCTTGAGGTGTGCGCATCGCGGGACGCGGCAGGTCCGTGGGCAGGTCGAGGACGAGGGGCGCCCCGGCGAGCCGCTGCTTCCACCAGTCGACCTCCTTGGCCAGCGTGTCGCCCTGGAGCCACTGGCGCTGCCACGCCGCGAAGTCGACGTACTGCACGGGCAGCGGGGAGAGGGCAGGGGCCTTCCGCTCGGCGAAGGCCTCGTAGGCCAGCGCCACCTCGCGCACCATCACCGCCAGGGACCAACCGTCCGAGACGATGTGGTGCATGACCAGCACCAGGACGTGCAGCTCATCGTCCAGCTTGAGCAGCGCGGTGCGCAGGAGCGGGCCCGTGGACAGGTCGAAGGGCTGACTGGCCTCCTCGGCGGCGTACTTGCGCGCGGCGGCCTCGCGCTCCGGCGGCGCGACGTCCGACAGGTCCGTGAGCGGCAGCGACCAGGGCCTGTGAGGATGGAGCGTCTGGACGGGCTGACCGTCCTTCAGTCCGAAGGTCGCGCGGAGAGGCTCGTGGCGGGACACGAGCAGGTCGAGCGCCTGTCGCAGCGCCTCCGGGTTCAACGCGCCCTCCAGCCGGATGGCGCCGGAGATGTTGTACTGCGTGCCTCCGGGCTGCACCTGGTCGAGCAACCACAGGCGCTGCTGCGCGAACGACAGCGGCAGCTCTCCGTCTCGCGGGATGGGCCGCAGCGGGGGCACCTGTGACGGTGCGTCGCGGAACAGCATCCCTTCCTCGACGAGCTCGGTGACTCGGGCCACGGTGGGCGCGTCGAACAGGGCATGCACGGGCAGCTCGACACCGAACGTGGTGCGCAGGCGCGAGACGAGCTGGGTGGCGAGCAGCGAGTGTCCGCCCAGCGCGAAGAAGTCATCGTGCAGGCCGACGTGCTCGACGCGGAGCAACTCACGGAAGTCGGTGGCGACGCGCTGCTGGAAGGGGGTGAGACGTTCGGGTGCGG
>NZ_SRLW01000400.1:0-7446 GCF_006518215.1 Myxococcus sp. AB025B | reverse complement strand
CCCCACGCCCCCACCCTCCGAGGGAATCCCTCGCACGAAGCGCTGGCCCGGCATCTGCAATGGAGCCGGACGTCGGTTCGGAAGTGGGGACTCGCGGAACGAGCCCCGAGCCAGGAAGCCGTCGGGAGTCGGGGGACGACCAGCGGCAGACCTTTCCACCTCCAGGAGGAGCTTCTCCACGGGCTCCCCATTTCCGGACCGACTCCTGACACCCCTTTCCCAGCCGGACTCACCTCCGGCCTCTTCGGAGAACGAACGATGGCCTGCTCGCTCCCCTCTCGCCGTTTCCTCGGTGCCCTGGCCCTCCTTCCCGCCGCGACGCTGGGCTTCGCGTGCGGACAGGCCCAGGCACTCGGCTCGCCCAACACCTCCAACGCGGCGTCCACCGTGCCCGCGGCCGTGGCCGCCGCCGCGACGCCCTCCGGCGCGCCCGTGCAGCCCGCGCGCTTCAACCCGGCGACGGCCGGCACCGTCACCTCGCTGGCCCCGCTCGTCGAGTCCGTGAAGGGCGCCGTCGTCTACGTCGAGGTGCAGGCCCGCCCGCGCCGCATGTCCGGCAGGCAGGGCCTTCCTCCCGGCTTCGCGGAGCGCTTCGGCCTGCCGCCCGGGATGCAGGGCAACGCGCCGCCGCGGCAGGGGCTGGGCTCGGGCTTCATCATCGACGCCTCCGGCACCGTGCTCACCAACAACCACGTGGTGGACGGCGCGGACCTGGTGCGCGTGAAGCTGGAGGGCGGCCGCTCGTATGAAGCGGAGGTGCTCGGGAGAGATCCGCTCACCGACGTGGCGCTGCTCAAGCTCAAGGGCGTGGCGGGCAACCTGCCGTTCGTGCCGCTGGGTGACTCGGACGCGCTGCGCGTGGGCGACCCGGTGATGGCCATCGGCAACCCGTTCGGCCTGGACTCGAGCGTCAGCGCGGGCATCCTCTCCGCCCGGGCGCGGGACATCCACTCGGGCCCCTACGACGACTTCCTCCAGACGGACGCGGCCATCAACCCCGGCAACTCCGGCGGCCCGCTGTTCAACATGCAGGGGGAAGTGGTGGGCATGAACACCGCCATCATCGGCGGCGCCAGCGGCATCGGCTTCGCGGTGCCCAGCAACCTCATCCGCGCGCTGTTGCCCCAGTTGCAGGAGACGGGCGTGGTGCGCCGCGGCTTCCTCGGCCTGTCCATCCAGGACCTCACGCCGGAGCTGGCGCGGGCCCTCAAGGTGGACGCGAACAAGGGCGCGGTGGTGGCGGGCGTCAGCCGGGGCGGCCCCGGCGACCGGGCGGGCCTCAAGGAGGAGGACATCATCACCTCCGTCGGCGGCCGCGCGGTGGACTCCGCCGGAGCCCTCACCCGCGCCGTCGCGCTGCTCAAGCCCGACAGCAGCGTGAAGGTGGACCTGGTGCGCGGCGGCAAGCCGATGACGGTGAACGTGACGCTCGGCACCCGCCCGACCCAGCGCGGCGAGGAGGAGCTCACGCCTCGCAACAGCACCGCGCCCTCCACGCGCAAGCTGGGCATCGGCCTGCGTGACGCGCCCGACGGCGGCGCGCAGATCACCGAGGTGGAGCCCGGCGGCCCCGCCGAGCGCGCGGGCCTGCAGCCCGGGATGATCCTGGTGCAGGTCGGCGACGACAAGGTGTCCAGCGCCTCCGACGCCGTGCGCAGCCTGACGGGAGCGAAGTCCGGCGCCGCCCTGCTCCTGCGCGTGCGCGCCCCGGAGTCCGAGAACACCGTGCTGCGCGCGCTCGAAGTTCCCTGAGTCGCTCACGACGTCCGGCGGGGCGTCTTCCCCTCCCACCCGCCGGACGTCGTCGAGTCCTCATCCGTGAGGGCGGCTACAGCGAGACAATCGACTTGAAGCCGCCCCAGATCATCCGCTTGCTGTCGAAGGGCACGTCCTCGGGCGAGCCCAGCCGTGGGTCGGCCATCACCTTCTTGTTCACCCGGTTCCGGTCCGCCTTCGACTTGTAGACGATGAAGGCGAACACCACGGCCTCGTCGGGCTTGAGCTTCACGCCCCGGGCGAACGAGACGCGGGTGAGGCTCTCGGGGAGGTCATCCTCGATGGACTCGATGTACTGGAGCGCGCCGTGCTCGCGCCAGAGCTTGCCCGCCTTGCGCGACATCTTGCGATAGGCGGCGACGTTCTTCTTCGGCAGCGGCAGCAGGAAACCATCGACGTAGGGCATTGCCGTCCTCCCTCCACGAGAAGGCCGGAACCCTACCCCGTTTCCACGCATCACTTCGCCGGACGGAAGCGCAGCGCGCTCCACACGTCGTCCACGGAGACCTGACGCACGCTGTCGATGCCCTCCTTCGCCAGCCGCTTCCAGAGGATGTCCCGGTCGAGGAGGGAGGGCCGGCATGACGGCACCGACGCTTGACTGGGGCAACCAACGCGCCGTTGCCGGGCAGGCGGCCCCCGGGTCCAGGTGATGCGAAAGCGACCCCAGGGGTTTCCCACCGGTGTCCTGAATCCCCAGGGCGTTTGGCGTAGAGTGTCGGCGTGCCGCGCTGCCAGACATGTGGGCGGCGCTGGGAAGGCTCCCATGCGCCGTGCCCGCCGAGTCCATCCCCAGACGGGGCGGGACGAGCGACGTCCGTGGAGCCGACGCCGCCGCGCATCCCCGGCTACCAGGTGGAGGGCGTGCTGGCGCAGGGCGGCTTCGGCGTGCTGCTCGGCGCTCGGCGGGAGACGGACCACCAGCGCGTGGCCATCAAGCTGGCCCGCACGGGCAATGCCCTGGCGCGCGCCCAGCTCATCCGCGAGTCGGAGGCGCTGCGCCAGTTGGGCCCTCCCACCGTCCCCGCGCTGTACGAGGAGGGCGTGCTCGCCGGCGGCGTGCGCTTCCTCGTCATGGAGCACGTGCCGCTGCCCACGCTGGCGGAGCGGCTGGCGCGCGCCTCCGGGCCCGTGCCCGCGCAGGAGCTGCCCCAGCTGGCGCTGTCGGTGGCGGACACGGTGGCCCGAGTGCACGCGCTCGGGCTGGCGCACTGTGACCTGAAGCCCGAGCACCTGTTCCTCAACGAGGACGGTGGCGGACAGGTGCGCGTGTTCGACTTCGGCCTGGTGCGAGGCACCACACCCCAGGAGGGCACCGCGCTGCCCGGCGAGGGCGCGACGACGAGCGACACCTCGGGCTTCGCCGGCACCGCCGAGTACATGGCCCCCGAGCAGTGCGCGGGCAACGCCAACGTGGACGCGCGCACGGACGTGTACGCGCTGGGCGTGCTGCTCTACGAGATGCTCACCGGACGGCCGCCCTTCTTCGGCTCGACGCCCGACGTGCTCCAGGCCCACCTGGCGCTGCGGCCGCCGCCGCCGTCGGACTTCGCGCCGGTGCCGCCCGCGCTGGAGGAGGTGGTGCTGCGGTGTCTGGCCAAGGAGCGCTCGCGCCGGCCCGAGGACGCCGCCGCGTTGGCCACCGCGCTGCGCGAGGCCTTCTCGCACGCGCACAGGCCCCTCGAGCCCGTCACGCCCCGCCCCACCGCGCCCGGCGAGCCCCGGCCCGCGCAGGTGCGCCGCTCCGTGGCCGTGCTCTTCCTCACCTCGCGCTCCAACCCGGTCAGCGTGCAGAAGGGGCTGGGCTCCTACGGCGGGCACCTGGCGCACACGGACGGGCCTCGCATCGCGGCGGTGTTCGACCCGGACGTCGGAGAGAACCCCGTGCGCCGCGCCATGCGCGCCGCGGAGGGGATGGCCGAGCGGGGCCTGGCCGCGAGCGCGCTCGTGGACGTGTCCGCCGTCACCGTGCAGCGCCGTCCCACCGGAGCGCCGCGCTACCTGGGCGCCATCTTCGCCCGCGCGGACCGCTACCCCACGGGCCCGGACGCGCACGGGCTCCTGTTGTCCCCCGCCGCCGCGGAGGCCGTGCCGGAGGTGCCGTGCACGGAGGTGCCCAACCATCCGGGCCTCTTGCGTCCGGCGTCACCGGGGGCCGCGCCCCGGCCGGACATCACCGTGCTGCAGTTGGGCAGCGAGGTGCTGGTGGGCCGCGACGCGGAGCTGGCCTCGCTGGTGGACAGCGCCCGCGCGGCGGTGGGTGAGGCGGCGCCCACGCTCGTCACGGTGCTGGGCGAGCGCGGGCTGGGCAAGAGCCACCTGTCCGCGGCCCTGGTGCGGGAGCTCCAGTTGCAGCTGCCGCTGGCGCGGATGTACAGCACGCGCTCGCGCGAGCCGGTGCAGGGCGACCCGGACGGTACGCTGCGCACGCTGCTGCGCTGCGCGCTCAACGCCTTCGAGAGCGACGACACGGACACCGAGGAGCAGGGCCGCGCGTCCATCATGCAGCGGCTGGGGCCCACGCTGGGCTCGGAGCTGTGGCCGGGCGTGGCCGCGACGCTGGGCTGGTACGCGCCGGGCGGGCCGGAGCTGCAGAGCTGGGCGGCGGCGCCGGGCGCGCTGCGCTCCCTGGCCATGCGCGCCACCGGTGAGCTGCTCGCGGCCACCGCGCGTGAGCGGCCGCTGTGCCTCATCATCGACGACGCGCACTTCGCGGAGGAGACGGCGCTGGACGCGCTGGAGTACGCGTGCCTCGCCGAGGCGAGCGTGCCCATCTGGGTGTGCGTGCTGGCGCGGCCGGGGTTCGAGAAGAGCCGGCCGTTGTGGGGCGCACGCGCCGCGCGGCAGGTCACCGTGTCGCTGCGGGCGCTCGCGGCGGAGCCGTCGCAGGAGCTGTGCCGCATGCTCCTCAAGCCGGTGGAGAACGTGCCCGCGCAGGCGGTGGAGCGCATCGTCGAGCGCGCCCAGCACGTGCCCTTGTACCTGGTGGAGCTGGTGCGCGGCCTCAAGCGCCAGGGGCTGGTGCGTCAGCGCGCGCCGGGCGGAAGCTGGTACCTGGTCACCGACGGCGTGGAGAAGGTCCCCGAGCTGCGGCTGGTGGAGTGGCTGGCGGACCGGGAGCTGGGCGCGCTGCCTTCGACGCTCGCCGCGCACGCGCGGCTGTGTGCCTTGTTGGGCACGGACTTCACCGCCGCGACGGCGGAGGGCGTGGTGCGGGAGCTGGAGCGGGATGGCGCGGCGGGTGGGTTCCCGTTGGATGCGGGCCACGCGACGCGGCGGCTGTTGGACTCCGGGTTGCTCGTGTCGCATCGGCAGGAGGGGTTGAGCTTCCGTAACGAACTGCTCCGTGACGCGGTGGCCGCCACGCTGCCGGCCGCCGAGCGACAGCGCATCCACCGCGCGGCGTACCGGTATTACCTGGGGCCCGCGGGCGCCAGCGAGCGACAGCGCTTGCCTCGACTGGCCCTGCACGCCGCCGCGGCGGACCTGCGCGAGGAGGCCGCCGCGCTCTCCATCGACCTGGCGGAGTCCGCGCGGGGACGTCATGCGTTCCTCGACGCGGAGGCCATGTACACGCGGGCGCTGGAGCTGCTGGCCCCGGAGGATGAGCTGCGCTGCCTCACCGCGCTGCGGGGACGGGGGCTGATGCGCATCCGCATCGGTCGGTATGACGATTCGCTGGCGGACTTCGCGGCGGCGCGGGAGCGGGCTCGCAGGCTGGGGGATGTGCGCTCCGAGGTGGAGCTGCTGCTGGACGAGGCGATGGCGCTGGACTGGGTGAACGACTACGCGGCCAGCGAGGAGCGTGCGCTGGAAGCCCAGGCGATGGCGATGCAGGTGCGGTCGGCGTACGTGCAGAGCCGGCTGCTGCTGGCCCTGGGCCGCGCGCTGTTCCGCAAGGGTGAGTGGCAGGAGGCCCGCGAGCCGTTGGAGGCCGCGGCGGTCTTCGCGAAGCGGCTGGGGGACGCGGGCTACGAGACGCAGGTGGTGTCGCAGCTGCTGCTGGCCGTCATCCTCCCCAACCTGGGCGACATCGACGAGACGGACCGGGTGCTGGCGGAGGTGGTCGACGCGTGCACGGAGCGCGGAGACCTGTTCCACCTGGGCAGCGCCATCAACAACCGCCGCAACCTGTGGGTGGCGCGCAGGGATTTGGCGAGCGCGCTGAAGGACCAGCAGCGCTTCATGCACCTGGGTCGCGAGCTGGGCATGGTGGGCTGGGAGTACTTCGCGGAGCACAACCTGGGCGAGCTGCACTACCAGGCGGGCGACGTGGACGCCGCCGCGCCGCACATCGCGCGGGCGATTGCGTTGGAGCGTCGGCACCCGGAGGTGGCGCCGCGCCCGTGGGCGCTGCTGCTCCAGGCTCGCACCATGGCGTGGACGGGGAGACAGGCTCGGGCGCGCGAGCTGCTCGCGCAGGTGAAGCAGGTGCTCTCCGAGAACCGCAATGGCGTGGAGCTGAGTCCCCCCGAGGAGGTGCTGTTCTCCATGGTGGAGCTGTCCACGCGCGACGCCTCGGCGAAGGAGTGGGCGGCGCTGCGCGAGCGCTCCAGCCAGGTGTCCGTGGAGCAGGAGCCGCTCGAGGTGCTGGAGATGATGGGCCTGGCGGCGCTGCGGCGGGACGAGACACATGAGGCGGTGCGCATCCTCACCGAGGCGCTCCAGCTCGCCTCCCGGATGCCCAACCTCATGGAGGTTCGCATCCGCCGTTCACTCGAGCGCGCTCGAGATGGACAGCTGCCCGTGTAGTCAGCGTCACCCGCTACGCCATGAAGCCCAGCAGCTTGAGCGCGCCGAGCGCCACGCCCACCAGCGACTCCGCGGCGATGGCTCCCGCCGCCAGCGCGGGCACATTGCGTCCCGTCGAGGCCGGCCAGCGCCAGCGCGCCACCGCCGCCAGCACACCGCCCAGGCACAACGTCACCGCGAAGTAGGCCGGCAGGATGAAGCCGATGCCCATCGCCACCGGCGAGGGCACCCACCGCGCCGCGCGCCCTCGCGCCAGCAACGTCAGGAGCGCGCCCACGCCCGCGGCCACGCTCCCCGCGAACAGCGCGTTCGGCGGCAAGCCATCCAACCCTCTCGACGCCAGCTCCGCCACCGCGCGGAACTGCTGCGCGAACGGCGCGGGCAGCGCCTCTGAACCCAAGCCATACGCCCGCGTCAGCAACAGGTACGCCGGCACGCTCACCAACGAGCCCGCGAGCACACCCAACAGCTGCGCCCCCAGCATCCGCCCCGGCGATGCACCCAGCAGGTGCCCCGCCTTGAGCGCCCACAGGCTCACGCCCGTCTGCGCCGCCGCGCCGGACACCACGCCGCCCACCGCCACGTTGGGCCCCACGCCCCCGGGCAGCAGCACGCCCGCCGCCACCTGCGACAGCTGGCCCACCTGCGACACCGGCGACACGTCGAGTTGCCCCGCGCCTCGCGCGCACACCGCGCACAGCGGCAACACCAACACCAACGCCAGCACCACCTGCGCCGCGCTCATCCCATACACGCCCACGCCCAGCCCCAGCGCCAGCACCCAGGCCCCACCCCCGCTCAGCCACGCCCACCGGGGCAGTCCCGCGCCGCTCCGCAGCGAGCCCAGGTCCTTCGCCGCCCGCCAGAAGTCCCGCGCCTGCGCCGTGAGCGACACCGCCGCCGAGCCTGTCTCTTATA
>NZ_SRLW01000003.1:0-90465 GCF_006518215.1 Myxococcus sp. AB025B | reverse complement strand
GGGCCCGGTGGAGCCCACGCCGGAGACGCCCACCGAGCCCACGCCGAACGTCGCGGACTCGGACCCGATGACGCACATCGCGTACCTGGCCTCGGACGAGCTGCAGGGGCGTGACAGCCCGTCGCCGGGGCTCGACGCGGCGTCGGCCTACGTGCAGGCCCACGTCGAGAAGTACGGCCTCGTCGGCCCCAACGTGAACAGCCCCGAGAACCCGTACCAGCAGCGCTTCGACGTGTACTCGTTCCTGGGCAACCCGGGCGAGAACCACGTGCACGGCGGCGAGGGGCACAAGGCGCACAAGGAGTTCGGCCACAAGCTCTTCGAGGAGGGCTTCTACCTGGAGGAGGGCATGCCCCAGGAGACGCTGGCCATGCTCAACAAGAAGTACGAGAGCGCGATGAAGGCCGAGGGCCAGCCGCTCGCGCCGGCGCGCGACGGCGGCCTGCGCAGTGTCGAGGAGCTGCGCTCGCTGGCGACGGAGTCCGGGCAGGCGGTCAACACCATGGCGCTCCTGCCGGGCTCGGGCCCCCACAAGGACGAGGTCATCGTGGTGATGGCCCACCTGGACCACGTGGGCACGGATCGTCGGGGCAACGTCCACAACGGCGCGGACGACAACGCGTCCGGCAGCGCGGTGCTGATGGCGGCGGTGCCGGAGCTGGCCGAGGCCGCCAAGCGCGGCGAGCTGGACCGCTCCGTGCTGTTCATCTGGACGGGCGCCGAGGAGAAGGGCCTGGTCGGCTCGCAGTACTTCGTGGACCACCCGATTCCGGGCCTGGGCACCGAGCAGATCACCGGCGTCATCAACGTGGACATGGTGGGCCGCTGGGATGACCAGCGCCTGTCCGTCGTCGACACGGACCGCCGCGGGCAGGCGAACTACTTCCGCGACGTGGTGGAGCAGGCCAACGCGCAGCTGCCGGACCCGTTCGACCGCATCAACCGCGACATCAACATGTACCGGGACCGTCAGGACGGCGCCGTCTTCGGCCGCAAGGGCGAGGACGTGCTCTTCCTCTTCGAGGGCCTGTCCAACCCGAAGGGCGGCGGCGACCTCATCCCCGAGTACCACGAGCCCGAGGACGACATCGACCTCATCCTCCGCGACAACGGTGGCGAGAAGCCCCGTCGCGTGAAGGACCTGATGGTCAACGTCATCGAGCTCGCCGCGAACCGCACGACCGAGGAGTAGCCCTCCTTGCCTCGTCCCGGAGGGCATCGTCGCTGACGCCCTCTGCACGGTGGCGCACTCGCCCAGTGGTGCTCCGGAAGGCGTCGTCGCTGACGCCCTCCGCACGGTGGCGCACTCGCCCAGTGGTGCTCCGGAAGGCGTCGTCGCTGACGCCCTCCGCCCGGTAGTGCGCTCGCCAGTGGTGCTCCGGAAGGCGTCGTCGCTGACGCCCTCGCCCGGTCGCGCGCTCGCCAGGTGTGGCCCAGGAAGGCGTCGTCGCTGACGCCCTCGCGCGGTGGCGCGCTCGCCAGGTGTAGCCCCGGAAGGCGTCCTCGCTGACGCCCTCCGCCCGGTAGTGCGCTCGCCCGGTGTTGCGCCGGAATGCGTCGTCGCTGCGGGTCCACGACCCTGGCGCTCACCCCACCGGGCTTCGCGCCCGACGCCCCGGCCCACACCCACTGGGGCTTGTCCCGGGGCCTCGCCCCGTCGAGACTCGACACCATGCCCGCCGCCACGCCCTCGCCGCGCTCCTGGTTCGCCTACTCCGTCGACCTGTCCCCGGTGACGGCGCGTGAGCGCCTGCCGGGGCTGCCGGCCCTGCCCGCGCTGCCGGAAGGAGAGCGGGTCGAGGCCCTGGACGTGGACGTCGTCTACGACGTGCCCTCGCTGGCCTGGGGCGGCAAGGTGGCCCGGCTGGTGGATGCCCCGGGCAAGAAGCTCCCCGGCGTGCTGCGCCGGCTCTCCCCGGAGGCGTGGGACGCGGTGAGCCGGCTGGAATCGGTGATCGCCGAGGCCTCCACCTCCCGCCCCGTCAAGGTGCGCACCGCCACCGGCGCGCTGCTCTCCGCCCACGCCTTCACGCCCCCGCCCAGGGCCACCCCTTCCCCCCAGGGCCCCATCAGCGAGGCCTTCCTCGTCACGCTGGCCCTGGCCGCCGAGCGCGCGGGGCTCGCCGCCGACTACGTCGAGCGCCTCCAGGCCGAGGCGCAGATCGTCGGCACGCTCCAGCAGGCGAAGGCGGACGCACGGACCGTCCAGGCGTCCCAGGGCAAGAAGCCGTAGTCACGACTTCGTGACAGAAATGTGGGGCCATGACGCAACCGGGCGCCGCGTCAGGCCGACGATAGAGGTGCCGGGCCTCACTCCGCGCCAGCCCCTGGTCGGCCCAAGGAAGTCACCGCCATGACGACGCTGCGACCCACTTCTCGTGCCAGCACCCCGTCGCCCTCGGTGTCCACCGAGTCCGCGCCCGTCAATGGCCTCAAGCCCCAGGACACCAGCGCCTGGGCTCGCTCCAGCGCCCGCGAGGTCTCCATCACCGAGCTGCAGACCAGGTTCGGCTGGACGGACCAGAGCTGGGAGGCGGGCCTGCTGAAGGCGGCGGACCAGGCGGGCACCAAGACGCGCGGGGGCAACGGCAAGGTCTCCGCGGCCGAAATCCAGGCCTACCTCACCGCGCCCACCGACGGCCGCTACCTCACCTCCACCGCGCTCCAGCAGGGCCGCGCCGCGCTCGACGCGAAGCTCACCGAGGCCGGCGGCTCCGTGAAGGTGGATGCCTTCGACCCGAAGTGGCAGGACGGGCTCGCCAAGCGCGCCGACCTGCTGGGCGGCAACGGCGACGGCAAGGTCAGCCAGGAAGAGCTCGCGGCCTACATCCAGAAGTCCAAGGCCAACCAGGTGGACGGCACGAAGTGGGTGCCCGACCAGCAGATGGCCGCCT
Source organism: Myxococcus sp. AB025B (assembly GCF_006518215.1). NCBI lineage: Bacteria > Pseudomonadati > Myxococcota > Myxococcia > Myxococcales > Myxococcaceae > Myxococcus > Myxococcus sp. AB025B. Next base: position 87,571 of record NZ_SRLW01000003.1, on the reverse strand, counting down.
TCCAGAGCCGCGTCGCGGAGGCCGCCGGCGAGGTGGACCCGCTCCGCCCCCAGGGGGGCGCGGGCAAGGGCCTGGAGATGGTGAAGCAGTACTCGCGGCTGATGCTGGACGAGGGCAAGAACCTGCCCACCTTCGTCAGCCACATGCTCTCCGCCGCGGACATCCACGAGACGCCCGTGGAGGTGAACCGCAACAAGAGCACCTTCGTGCGCGACCCGTCGCTGCCGCTCACGGGCATCACGGACTCGGACTACAACAACACCGGCTTCGACCGCGGGCACATGAAGCCCGCGGAGGATTCGCCCACGCAGGAGGCGATGAACGAAAGCCACCAGATGACCAACATCGCGCCCCAGTACGGCAACCACAACCAGCAGGTGTGGCGCACGCTGGAGAAGGCCATCCACGGCCTGGTGGAGGAGACGGGCGGCAAGGCCTACATCGTGACGGGCAACCTGTTCCTGGACGACAAGGGCAAGCCCCTGCCGAAGGACCAGGTGGAGACCACGGGCGCGAAGGACCGGAAGATCGCCGTCCCCACGCACAACTTCAAGACGGTGCTGCTGGAGCTGCCCAACGGCAACCTGACGATGTTCGCGTACATGGTGCCGAACCTGAAGGACGGCCCCTCGAAGAAGGAGGCCATCGTCCCGCTGCTGGAGGACGCGCGCGTGCCGGTGGACCGCATCGAGCAACTGCTCGGTCAGGACCTGTACGCCCAGCTCCCCAAGGACATCCAGAACCAGCTGGAGAAGGACTCGAAGGCCCCCGGCGCGTTCCAGCTCGAGGGCAGCAAGTACGAGTCCATGACGCTGCTGACGCGGCGCTGAGCCTCCAGCACCCGCTCACTGCGCGGGCAGCGAGAGGTAGTGCTGGCCCAGCTCGTTGAGCACGCCGTTGGGGCCCAGCAGGCTCGCGAAGCACGGGTCATTCGTCCAGCGGCCGGTGAACCAGGCGTAGCGGAACACGTCCGCGCGCCGCTCGCACACGGCGACCATCTCCGTCATCTGCGCCTTCTGCTTCGCCACCGAATCGATCTGCGCGCCGTCCCGCTGCTGGTGGCAGTTGGCGAACTCGGTGACCCAGAACGGCTTGCCGTACTTCGTCAGCCGGTTGAGCTGCCCGTCGAGCCCGTAGTCGTACCAGTGGAACGCCAGGTAATCGATGCGCGGCTCCCGGTTGCCGTTCTCCGCGCGATATGCGGCGTAGAAGGCATCCAGCCACACCACCGGGTCCGAGTAGCCGGCGAGCGTCCCCCAGTTCATCCCCGGGCCCACCAGCTTCACGCCGGTGTTGGTGGCGACGCTCTCATAGCGGGGCCACAGCCGCGCGGCGGCCTGCGGCGACATGTTGGCCTGGTCCGTCAGGTTGGGCTCGTTGAGCAGGAGCAGGTACTGGATGTGGGGATTGGCGCGCAGCATCTGCTCGATGCGCGCGGCGTCGAAGTTCCCGTTCCACAGCATGGGGATGAAATCCATCCCGTAGCGGGTGCGGAAGTCGGTGGGCACGTTGGCGTGCGGCTGGGGGCTCCAGTTGTACCACCAGCTCACCCCCGAGGAGACCGCGGCCAGGTCCTCGGGCGTGGCCAGGTCGAAGGCGAGGCCGCGCTTGACGCTCTTGGTGAGCGGCGGCTGGGTGCCCGCGTCCGTCTCCGTGGAGGGCCGGCCCGGCTTGATGGGGTCGGCCGGGTCGCAGCCCAGCAGCAGGACGAACGCGATGCAGAACGGCGCGAGCCAGCGTCTCATGAACCGTCACCTCCGCCCGTCAGGGCGCTTGGGGACGGTCATCCTAGTGTGAGGAACGGCGCGGTGCGGCTCGTCGATGAACGGGCGAGCTTCGCGGGAGGGCCCGCCGCGACGATGCTCCCACCCTCGTCTCCCGCCCCCGGGCCCATGTCGATGACCCAGTCGCTGGCGGAGACGACGCGCATGTCGTGCTCCACCAGGATGACGGTGTTGCCCGCGTCGACCAGGCCCTCCAACTGTGTCATCAGCTTGTCCACGTCCGCGGGGTGCAGGCCCGTGGTGGGCTCGTCCAGGACGTAGAGCGTGTGCCCTCGCTGCGGCCGCTGCAGCTCGGTGGCCAGCTTGATGCGCTGGGCCTCGCCGCCGGACAGCTCCGTGGCCGGCTGTCCCAGGCGCAGGTACCCCAGGCCCACCTCGCGCAGCACGCCGAGCGCGCGGGCCACGTGGGGCTCCTCGGTGAAGAAGGCGTGCGCCGCGTCCACCGTCATGCCCAGCACCTCGGCGATGTTCTTGCCGCGGTAGCGGATCTCCAAGGTCTTCGCGTTGTAGCGGGCGCCATGGCAGGTGGGGCAGGGCGCATAGACGCTGGGCAGGAACAACAGCTCCACGCTCACGAATCCCTCGCCCTCGCACGTCTCGCAGCGGCCCTTGGCCACGTTGAAGGAGAAGCGGCCCGCGTCGTACTTGCGCGAGCGCGCGGCGGGCGTGGCGGCGAAGAGCTTGCGGACGTGGTCGAACAGGCCCGTGTACGTGGCCAGGTTGGAGCGCGGCGTGCGCCCGATGGGCTTCTGGTCCACGCGCACCATCCGGTGCAGCCCCTCCATCCCCTCGACGATGCGGCCGCCCGTGGTCTTCACCTCGGAGCGCTCCAGGGGCTCGCCCTCCTCGTCCTCCTCGGGCGGCGCGTGGCCCAGGTGCGTGGCGACCAGCTCCACCAGCACCTGGCTCACCAGGCTCGACTTGCCGGAGCCGGAGATGCCCGTCACCGTGGTGAAGACACCCAGCGGGAAGTCCACGTCCAGCCCGTGCAGGTTGTTGCGCGACACGTCCTTCAGTCGCAGCCAGCCCTTGGGCTCGCGAGGCGCGTGCGTGCGCGCGGTCTGCTCGCCGAAGAGGTAGCGCCGCGTCTGGGAGCCCTGCACGTGCTGGAGCCCGTCCAGCGGGCCGCTGTAGAGGATTTCGCCGCCCTTCTCGCCGGCGGCGGGGCCCACGTCCACCACCCAGTCCGCGTGACGGATGACGTCCACCTCGTGCTCCACCACGAACAGCGAGTTGCCCGAGCCCTTGAGCGCATCGAGCGCGCGCAGCAGGGCCTGGGTGTCCGCCGGATGCAGGCCCGCGGAGGGCTCGTCCAGCACGTACACCACGCCGAACAGGTTGGAGCGCACCTGGGTGGCCAGCCGCAGCCGCTGGAGCTCTCCTGGAGAGAGCGTGGGCGTGGCGCGCTCCAGGGAGAGGTAGCCCAGCCCCAGCTCCATCAGGACGTGCAGGCGCTCCACCAGGTCCTTCGCGATGCGCTCGGTGACGAGCGCCTTCTCCGGGTGCTCGCGGGTGAGCTTCTTCAGGCCCGGCGCGGTGCCATCGACGAAGGGGCGCAGGAGCGTGTCGACGCGCTTGAGCGGCAGGCGGGACAGCTCGCCGTAGTCCAGGCCCGCGAAGGTGACGGAGAGGGACTCGGGACGCAGCCGCTTGCCGTGGCAGACGCGGCACTCGCCGCTCTCCATGTACTGGGACACGCGCTTCTTGATGAGCGGGCTCTGCGTCGTGGCGAAGGCCTGGAGCACGTAGCGTCGCGCGCTGCTGAAGGTCCCCATGTAGCTGGGGGGCGACTTGCGCTTGAGGGCCTGGCGCGTCTCGGCCGGCGTGAAGCCCGCGTAGACGGGGACGGTGGGCTGCTCGTCCGTGAAGAGAATCCAGTCGCGGTCCTTCTTGGGCAGCTCGCGCCAGGGGCGGTCCACGTCGTAGCCGAGCGTCACCAGGATGTCGCGCAGGTTCTGCCCGTGCCACGCGGGAGGCCAGCCGGCGATGGCCCGCTCGCGGATGGTGAGCGAGTCGTCGGGGACGAGCGAGCGCTCCGTGACTTCGTACACGCGGCCCAGGCCATGGCAGTTCGGACAGGCGCCCGCGGGCGTGTTGGGGGAGAACGCGTCCGAGTCCAGGTGGGGCTGGCCCGCCGGGTACGTGCCGGCGCGCGAGTACAGGAGGCGCAGCGAGTTCGACAGGGTCGTCACGCTGCCCACGGACGAGCGCGTCGTCGGCGCGCCCCGGTGTTGCTGGAGGGCCACCGCGGGCGGGAGGCCCTCGATGGCGTCCACCTCCGGGATGCCCGCCTGGTCGATGAGCCGGCGGGCGTACGGGGCCACGGACTCGAAGTAGCGTCGCTGGGCTTCCGCGTAGAGCGTGCCGAAGGCGAGCGAGGACTTGCCCGAGCCGGAGACGCCGGTGAAGACCACCAGGGCGTCGCGGGGCAGTTCCACGTCCACGTTCTTGAGGTTGTGCTCCCGGGCGCCACGGACGCGGACGAAGCCTGTCGGGCGGTCGCTGGGCGTGCCTGCATGGGAGGGACGGCGGGGTCGGCTCATGAAGTGGGCTCCTGCCGGGGGTCCTACCGAATCTGGTGTCGGGAGGGAGCAACGAACAGCGGGGGAGCGACGAAGCCTCGTGAGATGGCCCCGGGTGCGTGAGGCTCACCGGAGACGGGCGGCCCTGCGAGCGGGTTGTCAGACGGGGCGGTCCAGGTGGGCCACACCTCAGGCGGTGCATGAGGCCCGTTGGACGGGTGCCCCCCGAGGGGGCACCAGACGGAGGCGAAGCCCCCGAGTGGTGGCTCGGAGCGAAGCATCTCCTGAGGTGTTGCTCGTGGGGACTCGCGTCTGGGCCCGGCTCGCCTTCCTGCCGTCTTCGGAGTCGCGAGACGCTTCTCCTGGAGTGTGGGTCGTTTCATCCGTGGGACGCGAGCGGGGCTCAGCCCCGCGGAGAAAGACGCCACGTTCGAAGGCCCTGGGCCTCCGTGGTATTTTTCGGTGGCGTGGACCCCGGTTCATCCTTCGTGCGCGAGGTCTGAATGCGCGAGGCCCTGGCTCCGTCGACTCGCGGCTTTGATGACAGGAGTGCTTGGAATGCATGGGGCTGACTCCGAGCCGTTCGATGCGGTGTTGCGGTCCGCTGGCGAGCTGTCCGCCGCACGGCTTCGCGAATCACCAGGAGCCTGGGAGGCCGTGGCGCGCGCTGTCTCCGAGGCCACGGCCCTCGGTGTTGCCGCCCCGGAGTCGCGTTCCTTCGCGCGACATCTCGGTGCGCTGCTCTCGCGCGCCGCGGACCCGATGCTCACGCTGGAGCGACTGCACAGCCGGGACCTCGCGCTCGCGCTCGCGTGCGCGGAGGGCGTGCCCGCGGCCCGTGCGCTGCTGGAGCAGGAGGTCTTCCGCGAGCTGCACGTCCCCTTGTCGCGCATCCATCCCTCGCCCGTGTTCGTGGATGAGGTGCTTCAGGTGCTGCGCGCCAACCTCCTGATGCCTCGCCCGGATGCGCCTTCCCGGCTGCTCGGCTACGCGGGCTCGGGACCGTTGCTGCACTGGGTGAGCATCTCCGCGGTGCGCCTCGCGCTGCGGATGCGCAAGGCGCTCGGAGACGAACCGCTGGTCGATGCCGAGGTGCTCGCCGCGCATCCCGCGCCTGGAGGCCTGGAGCTGGGCTTCGTCCGCGAGGAGGCCCGAGGGCACGTGCGCGCGGCCTTCGTCCGGGCGGTGGCGTCGCTGGATGACGAGGACCGCGAGCTGCTGCGCCTGCACTTCGTCGAGCGGTTGTCACTCGAGCGAATGGGCGCGTTGTTCGGCCTGCACAAGTCCACGCTCTCCCGCCGGCTCTCCGCGGTGCAGTCCCTGTTGGAGAAGCGCACGCGACGCGCGCTCACCGAGCGCCTGTCGCTGCCCGAGCCGGAGGTGGACAGCCTGATGCGCGCCATCCAAGGCCGGTTGGATTTGAGCCTCTCGGGCCTGCTGGAGGCGAGGCCGTGAGCTGTCCCGACGAGAACACGCTCTCCGATTACGCGAGGGGTGAGCTGGACCCCGAGCGCACGACGAGCGTCCGCGAGCATGTCGCGGGGTGCTCGGAGTGTCGGAGCGTGCTCGCCGCGCTGAGTGGCCTGGGGACGCCTCCGCCGTCGGTCGGAACGGGCACGCGCGTGGGGCGCTACGTGGTGCTGGGGCTCCTGGGGGAGGGAGGCATGGGCCGCGTCCATGCGGCCTACGACCCGGAGCTGGACCGCAAGGTGGCGCTCAAGCTGCTGAACCTCACGAGGCTCGGGGAGGGCTCTCTCGGTCAGGCACGTCAGCGACTGGAGCGAGAGGCCCGCACGATGGCCCGGCTGTCGCACCCCCACGTGGCCCACCTGCACGACGTCGGTGAGTTCCAGGGCCAGCTCTTCCTGGTGATGGAGCTGGTCGAGGGCGGCACGCTGCGCCAGTGGCTCGCGGGGAAGACGCGCACGCGCCGGGAGATTCTCGAGCGCTTCGTCCAGGCCGCCGATGGGCTCGCGGCCACGCATGCGCTGGGCATCACCCACCGCGACTTCAAGCCCGACAACGTCCTGCTCACGCGTGACGCGCAGGTGCGCATCACCGACTTCGGTCTGTCCAACGCGGCGGCGCAGGAGTCCTCTCGGGCGGAAGGCCCCGCCGTCACCGGCGGCGAGGCGCTCACCCTCACGGGCGTGTTCCTGGGGACCCCCGGGTATGCCTCGCCGGAGCAGCTCCGCGGCGAGCGCGGGGATGCGCGCTCGGACCAGTTCTCCTTCTGCGTCGCGCTCTACGAGGCGCTCAACGGACAGCGCCCCTTCGAGGGCAACACGCGCGACGAGCTGCTGGCGTCCATGCGGCGCATGGAGGTGCGTCCCGAGAAACGCAGGCTGCCCTCGTGGCTCGTGGCCGTGGTCCGACGAGGGCTCTCGGTGGACCCGGCGCGACGCTTCGAGTCCATGGAGGTCCTCCGTGCACACCTCTCGCGCGAGGTCGGCGCCTGGAAGCGCAGCGCCGCCGTGGCCGTGCTCGCGGGTGGACTGGTGGGCCTGGGGTTCCTCGTGTTGGGGCCGTCCTCGAAGGACTCCAGCGAGGTCTGTCATGGCAGCGAGCGGCACCTCGTGGGCGTCTGGGACGTGCCCGTGCGCGAGTCGGTGTATCAGGCCTTCCTGCGGACGGGGGACGCCTCGGCGGAGGCCTCGTTCCAGGCCGTGGCCTCTTCGCTGGACCGGTGGACCCGCGACTGGACGCACGCGCATCAATCCGCGTGCGAGGCGACGCGGGTCTTCGGCGAGCAGTCCGAGGCGGCGCTGGGATTGCGGATGACGTGTCTGGACCAGCGCCTGGACGAGCTGTCGCGCTTGACGGTGGCGCTCCAGGGCGCGGACGCGCGGACGGTGGAGCGAGGCTTCGGGCTCGGGACGTCGCTTGGCGGCGTGGTCCACTGCGCGGACGTGCGCACGTTGCAGGAGGCGGTCTCCCTTCCGCAGGACCCGAAGGCTCGCGCGGAGGTGGACGCGGTACGTGTGGAGCTGGCGCGCGCGAACGCGGAGCTGCTCGCGGGCCACACGCCCGAGGCGCTCAAGATTGCACTGCCTGCGCGGGAGCGCGCGCTCGCGACGCGTCACCGGCCGCTCGAAGCGGAGGCACATCAACTCTGTGCGTTCCTGCAGGAGGACGCGGGGGCGTTCGACGAGGCCCGCAAGTCCCTGGCCCAGGGCTCGCTGGCGGCCGAGGCGGGGCGACACCTGGGCGTGCTCGGGCGGGTGCTCAAGTCCCAGGCGTGGTTGCACGGGTACAGCCTGGGGCGCACGCAAGAGGCCTGGCCCTACTTCCATCGCGCGAGGGCCGTGGCGGAGTCACTGAGGGACGCCGAACTGGATGCGCTGCTGGACCACGTGCAGGCGGAGCTGCTGGAGCAGGAGGGGCGCTTCGCGGAGGCCGAGCCGCTGCTGCGCGCCTCGCTGGAGGCCGCCAGCGCGAAGGGGCGGACGCATGCGCACGCGGAGTTGAGCGGACGGCTGGGCATGCTCGCCCGGAAGCAGGGGCGCTTCATGGAGGCGAGGCACTGGCAGCAGGAGTCGGTGCGGCTCCACGAGGCGTACTTCGGACCGACGCACCGGGACACCGGACGTGCCCTGGTGAACCTGGGCGGGACGCTGGCGATGCTGGGGGAGCTGGCCCTGGCCGAGGCCGTCCTCCACCGCGCGCTCGACATCCTCCGTCACACGTTGGGGGATGCGAACCTCTCGGTGGCCCGGGCCTGGTCGAACCTGGCGCTCGTCCATTTCGAGTGGGGGCACGGCGCCCAGGCACGCGAGGCCGCGGAGGAGAGCTGGTCGGTGGCACGGAAGAGCGTGGCCGCCGACAGCCCGGTGTTGATGGGCCTGGCGTCGAACCGGCTCGGGGTCCTGGGCGAGCAGGGCGAGCGCGCGTGGGAGCTCACCCACGCGCGAGGCGTCCTGGCGCACCGGGAGCAGGTCTACGGTGTCGCGCATCCGGAGGTGGCCCTGGACCTCCACGAGGTGGGCCGGCTGCTGCGGCTGTTGGGGCGCCAGGAGGAAGCGCGAGGTGTCCATGCGAGAGGTGTCGCGCTCCAGCAGCCGCTCGTCGCGAAGGGCGAGGTGGACGCAACGGGGCTGCGAGCCCTCGCGGACGCGCTCCTCTTCCTGGGGCAGGTGGACGAGGCGAAGCGTCACGTGGAGCAGGCACTCGTGGGCATGGAGAAGGACCTGGGGCCTTCGTCATCCGAGCGCATCGAGGCGCTGCTCCTCCTGGGAGACGTCCAGCTCGCGCGAGGCCAGCCCGCGGCGGCACTCCCTCCGCTGCGCACGGCGCTGGCATCGCTCACGCAACGCCAGGTGGTCTCCGCGCGAGTGCCCAGGGTGCGTCGTCGCCTGGCGCGGGCGCTGCGGCTGACGGGCGCGGTGGAGGAGGGCTGCGAGCAGGCGAGGCGCGCGTGGGAGGAGCTGGGCGCCTGGAGCAAGGCCTACGCCCTGGAGACGCGCGAGGCGCGGGCCGAACTGGGACTCTGTCGAGAGTAGCGGTCGCGCTCCGAAGAACACCAGGTCGAGTCCCATGGGGCGGTCGACCGCCTTCGTGAGCGACGCGGCAGATTCTTCCGCGCCAGTGCGTCGCGAGCCTCGAACGGAGCCGAGGCCCACCACCTCAGTCGAGCAGCTGCATCAGGTCCGCGCGGGTGATGGCGGCGCCGCCACCGGAGGCGCCTCCCAGCGCGGACTCGAAGAGCGCGCGCTTCTTGTCCTGGAGCGTGAGGATCTTCTCCTCCACCGTCCCCTGGGACACCAGCCGGTACACCATGACGGGCCGCTGCTGGCCGATGCGATGTGCGCGGTCCGCGGCCTGGTTCTCCACGGAGGGGTTCCACCACGGGTCCACCAGGAACACGTGGTCCGCCGCCGTGAGGTTCAAGCCCGTGGCGCCCGCCTTGAGGGAGATGAGCATCACCGGCGGGCCCTTCGGGTCCTGGAAGGACTCCGCCACCGCTCCTCGGTTCGACGTGCCGCCGTCCAGGCGGATGAAGCCGATGTCCGCCTCCCGCAGCGCCGGCTCGATGAGGTCCAGCATCGACGTCCACTGCGAGAAGACGAGCGCCTTGTGCCCGTCCTCCACCGCCGTGGCGAGCGCCTCCACCAGCGCCTGCACCTTCGACGACGACTTCGCGTGCTGACCCGGGACGAGCGCCGGATGACACGCGGCCTGCCGCAAGCGCAAGAGCGCCTCCAGCGCCTTGAGCACGCTGCCGCCGGCCTCCAGCTGCGACACCACCTCTTCCCGAGTGGCCGAGTACACCGCGTCATAGACGGCGCGCTCGTGCTCGCTCAGGGTGACGTGGCGGACGGACTCGGTGCGCGGCGGCAGCTCCGGCGCCACGTCCCGCTTGAGCCTGCGCAGCACGAAGGGCCGGATACGCGCCCGAAGCCGCTCGGCCGCGCCCTTGAGGTTGTCCGAGACGGGCCGCGCCCAGCGCTCCTCGAAGTCCTTGCGCCCTCCGAGCAGGCCCCGGTTGGTGAAGTGCATCAGGCTCCACAGCTCCTCGAGCCGGTTCTCGATGGGCGTGCCGCTGAGCGCGAGCCGGAAGTTCGACTCCAGCTCGTACGCCGCGCGCGCCACCTGGCTGTCGGGGTTCTTGATGGCCTGCGCCTCGTCGAGCACCACCATGTCCCACGTCTTCGCGCCCAGCACCTCCGCGTCCAGCCGCAGCAGCGCATACGTGGTGAGCGTCACGTCGGCCGTCTCGTCCAGGGAGCGGCCGGGGCCGTGGTACACGGACACCTTCAGCGATGGCCGGAAGCGCCGCACCTCCGCGTGCCAGTTGGGCAGCACGCTGGTGGGCGCCACGACGAGCGTGCCCTTCCCAATCATGCAGAGGGTCTGCAGCGTCTTGCCCAGACCCATGTCGTCCGCGAGCACGCCGCCCAGTCCCGCCTGCCGCAGGAAGGTGAGCCAGCTCACGCCGTGCAATTGGTACGGGCGCAGCTTCGCGGTGAGGTCCTGGGGAAGGTGGGGCTCGGGCAGCTTCTCGAAGCCCTTCACCAGCGGCGCCAGCTTCTCCAGGCCGGGCGGGGGCGGGTGCTCCAGCGCCTCGCACAGGTCCGTGAGCTGGGGGATGGCGTGGTTGGCGATGCGGCCATTCGAGTCGCGCGCCGCCAGCAGGTCCGTCACGCGCTGCCCATGCGACTTCAGCCACTGGGTGGGCAGGGGCGCCCAGCCTCCGCCCTCCAGCGGCACCAGGCCCAGGCCCTCTTCGTAGGCCTTCATCACCGCGGCCGCGTCCACCCTGCGCGGCGCGTCCGGGCCCGCGCCCTCCACCTCGAAGTTGAACGAGACGCCGACGCTCGGCGCGCCCACCTCCGTGGTGCCCGTCTGCACGCCGAGCACGGGCTTGAGCTTCACGTCCGGGCTGACGAAGCGCGCCGCGTCGCCGGTGAGCCCGCCGCGCCAGCGCCGCAGCTTGTCGGCGAGCTGCACGGCCTCCTTGCCCTGCACCGCCACGCGCCGGCCGGGGACCATGTTCAACTCGTCGCGCAGGCCGTGGATGAGCTTCTGCTCGGCGCCCTCGTCGCGCACGGGCACCGCGCCGCTCAGGTACACCATGCGCCCGTTGTCGATGCGCACCGTGGGCGGCGAGCCGTACACGAGCGTGGGCAACACCGAGAGCCCACCCTCGAGCGGGTCCAGCTCCAGGGAGATGCGCGGCTTGAGCGTGCGGTCGATGGCCGGCAGCCGCTTGCTCTTCACGTCCACGGGCAGGCGCCTGGCCAGCTCCGGCAGCACCTTGCCGGTGAGCTCGCCCATCTGGTCCGGCGAGAAGGCGCGCTCCTGCGGCAGCTTCTCCAAGCGCGAGCCGGAGAGGGACTGCTCGCCGAGCCGGAACAGCACGCCGCCGCCCACCGCGATGCCGGGGCTGATGACCTCGTTGACGCGCGGGTCCCTGTCCACCTTCATCACGGTCTGCTCGCCCCGGTCCTCCACCGTGACGCGGGGCAGGAGCAGCTCGCTGGAGACGGACATCAACATCCCGTCGAAGAGGATGGTGCGCGCGGGCTCCAGCGCTCGCAGCAGCGCATCCAGTCGCTCCGGCGGGAGCGCGCCCCGCGTGGGTCTGGCGAGCAGCGCGTCCACCACGCGGTCGCACGGCTCCACCTGGATGCGCGCGGCCTCCACGGGGTTCGTCAGCAGCGAGGACAGGCTGCGCGCCAGCAACCGCGCGGTGTTGTCCGGACGGACCACCAGCCGCTCCAACTGGAGGCCCCCGTCCACGCGCTTGAAGCGGTACACCAGCCGCTCCGGCTTGGCCGTCGTTCCAGGACGCGCGCCGGGCGCTGTGGCCGTCGTGGGGCGAGAGGGCGCCGGGGGCCGCGCGGACGCGGCGGGACGCGCCGCAGCCGCGGCACGGGGCGGAGCGCCCTTCTGCGCGGTGTGGTGGAGGAAGAGGGCGGCGGCGACCACGTGCTCGCACGGGTCATGCTTCCCCCGGCAGTCGCACTCCCAGATTTCGTCCTCGGGATAGAGGACCGTCGTCACGGGGGCGGGGCGGCCGGTGGCGCGCACGCGCAGCACCGTCTCCTCCTCGCCGACGGACTGCACCGAGACGGCGCCGGCGCGGGCCAGGCCCATGCCGGCGGACCAGGTCTCCGGGCGCGCTTCCTCCTGGATGGTTTCGAGCAGGTCGGCGGTCGCGGACATACGGGGACCGCCTCCCTAGCGCCGCGGCGGACCCGGCGCAATCCTCGCCTGCGCCGGGTCCGTGGGAGACGCGCCTACGGGTAGGTGTCCAGGTACGCGCGGTGGCTGCTGGAGAACTCGAAGTTCGTGAACTGGTCCCAGTTGATGGACCAGGTCATCAGGCCCTTGAAGCCGGGGTAGCCCGCGGGATTCCTCAACACGTAGGTGCCGCCGAAGGACTGGCCCTTGAGCAGGTAGTCGAGCGCCTTGTGCACGTTGGCCGGCGTGGTGTATCCGCCGCCCGCCGCCTGCGGTGACGACGGCAGGCCGATGAGCACCTGGTCCGCGCGCAGCCCCGGGAACATCGCGCTGGTGTTGCCGCCCACGGGGAAGCCTTGAATCATCATCTCCACCATGGCCACGTGGAAGTCCGGCGTGCCCTGCGCGTAGGCCCGGCCGTCGAGCGCCATGACGGTGCCGGTGTTGTAGTGCTGCACGTGCAGGTACGTCAGCCTGTCGCGCAGCGCGTGGATGACGGGCAGGTACGCGCCCCAGGGGCCGCCGTACGCGGACATGCCGCCCTGCACGTAGGCCGTCTCGGGCGCCATGGTGAGGATGAAGCCCGTGCCGTTCTGGTTGAGCAGCTGGCGCGTGGCCTGGATGATGTTGACGATGCGCGGCGTCGTCGGGTTGCGGAAGTCGGTGTCCCCGCCGTTGAGCGACAGCGAGCTGCCCTCCAGGTCCAGGTCCAACCCGTCGAAGCCGTACGTGGTGATGAGGTTCTGCATCGTGGTGACGAAGTTCTGCCGCGCGGTGGCGTCGTCCAGGTGCACCGTGCCGTTCGCCCCGCCGATGGAGATGAGCACCTTGCGTCCCTGGCTCTTGAGCAGCGCGATGTCCGCCTTGAAGTCCGCGACGCTCGAGTTGTACGGCGTGAAGGCCATGTTGCCGGAGCCCGCGCCGCCCACGGGCTCGGCGAAGGCGACCTGGATGACGTTGAACTTCGCGGAGATGTCGCGCAGGCGGATGTTCGTCGAGCCGTTGTCGAAGTTGTGCCAGTAGCCCACGATGAGCTTGTTGCCCGTGGGCTGCGTGCCCGTCGTCGTCGCGGACACGCTGTTGCTCGCGGCCGAGCGGTTGCCCGCCGCATCGCGCGCCTTCGCGGTGAAGGTGTAGGTCGTGTTCGCGTTGAGGCCCGTCACCGTGACGCTGGTGGCGCCCGTGGTGGTGGCCGAGGCGCTGCCGCCGCCGTTGACGAAGACCTCGTAGCCGGTGACGGCCACGTTGTCCGTGGACGCGCTCCAGCTCAGCGACACGCTGCTGTTGCTCACGCCGGTGGAGCGCAGGCTGCCGGGTGTGGACGGCGGCACGGTGTCGACCGGGGGGCGCGGAGAGGTCGTCACGCTGTGCGCGCTGCTCGCGGCCGAGCGGTTGCCCGCGGCGTCCCGGGCCTTCACGGTGAAGGTGTACGTGGTGTTCTCCGAGAGGCCCGTCACCGTGACGCTGGTGGCGCCCGACGTGGTGGCCGACGCGGCCGTGCCTCCGTTGACGAAGACCTCGTAGCCGGTGACGCCCACGTTGTCCGTGGACGCGCCCCAGGACAGCGACACGCTCTCATGTGTCTTCGCCGTGGACGTGAGCGAAGGTGGGGCCGAGGGCGCCTGGGTGTCCGGCGGTGGATTCCCCGTACGCTCCAGCCAGAGGGCGGGAACGTTCGGCGGCTCCCAGCCGACGAGCGACGTGTGGGACTGCCGGCAGTCGTAGCCCTTGCCGGAATAGGAGACGATGTCGCCCACCGTGTACGCCGTGTTGGGTGCCCATGCGCCCCGGTCCGCCGCCAGCACGTGCGCGGGGAGCAGGAGGCACAGCAGGGTGGAGAGGGCCACGAAGGCGGTGAGGCCCGCCCGGTGGAGGAGACCTGGAAGCTGCATGGCATCTGCCTTTCAGCTGGGGGAAGAGGCGCCCGGAGGCACCCCCTGCCAGAGAGAGGTGGATCCCATTTTTCGGGTCAAACCTCGATTCCGGCTTCCGGCGACCCTCGCGCCGCCCCGCCCATGCCAAGGCCCATTTCCGTCCCTATTTTCGGAAGAAGGTCCGAAGAGGCGAGTCATTCCAGGGGGTTGGCGGCGGTCCTCAAAATAAATCGAGGCCGTGTCGATCTCCCGCGCGCCGGTTCGACGAAGCAATGAAGCCGGAGCGCAACCGGCGCGGAACCTCGGAACGAAAAGGAGCACGCAATGCGATTCATGGTGATTGTGAAGGCGGACAAGAACTCGGAAGCCGGAGTGATGCCGGACGAGAAGCTGATGACCGAGATGGGGAAGTACAACGAGGAGCTGGTGAAGGCCGGGGTGCTGCTCGCCGGCGAGGGGCTCCACCCCAGCTCGAAGGGCGTGCGCGTTCGCTTCAACGGCACCTCACGCACGGTGATTGACGGACCCTTCGCGGAGACGAAGGAGCTGGTGGCCGGCTTCTGGCTCTTCCAGGTGAAGTCCAAGGAGGAGGCCATCGAGTGGGTGAAGCGCTGCCCGAACCCGATGCTGGGCGAGTCCGAGATCGAAATCCGCCAGGTCTTCGAGATGGAGGACTTCGGCGAGGCGATGACGCCGGAGCTGCGGGCCCAGGAAGAGCGGTTGCGTGAGGCGACCGCCAAGAATTGAGCGCCTCGCCCCACCACCACACCCCAAGGCACGGGGCCCCGGGAACCTCGCGGGCCCGTGCAAGTCTTTTTGTCGCCCGCACGGCCATTTGACGATGGCTGTGTTTCAGTGTGTCTGGATTGTCCATGAGGCCATGTATGGCCATGGACGAGCGAACGCTCGCTTGAGAGCGCATGCGTGGGTCCACCCGCATGCCCCTCGCGGGCGCGTCCCGCATTGCGGGAAGAAACCCGGGTAGCGTCAATTCATTCCCATGCACGGACACCACGAACGTCCGTCCATGGTTGTCATTGTTTCACGCTCCGTGGGTCCGGACACGCAATGTCAGACCCCTCATGCACAACGCACGTGTCTCCTTCATCCATGCGTTGTCAGAATCGTGAGGGTTCAGCATGTCTCCGTCATCCCCGCAGGGCATTCCTTCTTCCGCTCAGGTCCTGGAGCGGATTCGTCAGTGCGCGGCGTCCGTCACGCGGTATCCGCTCGACATCCTCACGGCGGAGGCCTCGCTCGAGGACGAGCTGGGCATCGACTCGGTGAAGCTCGCGGAGATCGCCGCCGTCGTGGCGCGCGAGTTCAACCTCTCCGCGGACCGGCTGCCCAGGGGCGCGAAGGCGCGCACGCTCGGGGCCATCGCGGAGGGCGTCGCCTCGCTGCTCGCGGAGTCCGCGCCCGTCGTGGCGCCTCCCGTCGCGGTGGAGGCAACGCCCAGGGCGTCGGTCGCGGCGCGCGTCCAGGCGGCCGCCACGCCGCGGCCCGTGGAGGGCGCGGCGATGGACCTGGAGTCGAAGGTCCGCGCCGTGTTCGCGCGGGTGACGCGCTATCCGGAGGAGCTGCTGACGCCCGACGCCGACCTGGAGGACGAGCTGGGCATCGACTCCGTCAAGCAGGCGGAGGTGGTGGCCGTGCTCATCAAGGAGCTCGGCTGGGAGGTGACGCCCAAGCCGTCCCAGCGCCTGCGCACCCTCTCCGCCATCTGCGAGGCCATCCGCTCCCAGCAGGGCGCGGCGACCGTGACGAGCCCTCCCGTGGAGCAGGCGCCCGTTCGGGCCGCGCCGCCGTCCAGGGGCCAGCCGCCGCTGCCGTTCGAGGGCAAGGTCGCGCTCGTCACGGGCTCGGGGAAGGGCATCGGCAAGGTCATCGCCATGCGCCTGGCCAGCGCGGGGGCCACGGTGGTGGTCAACTCGTTCCACTCGCGTGATGACGGGGAGCGGACCGCGCAGGAGATCCTCGCGGCGGGTGGCAAGGCGCTGCACCTGTGGGGCTCCGTCGCGCACGAGGAGCACCTGGAGCGGCTGTTCTCCGCCATCGGCGAGCAGCTCGGCGGGCTGGACTTCCTGGTGTGCAACGCGTCCAACGGGCTCATCGGGCCGTTCGACCGGATCTCTCCCCGGGACTGGGACAAGGCGTTCCGCACCTGCGTCACCGGGACGTACGAGTGCGCCATGCGGGCCCGTCCGCTGATGGCGCGGCGCGGAGGCGGGTCCATCGTCACGATGTCGACGTCCATGTCCCAGCGGTACATGCACGACCTGGGGTGCCAGGGCGTGGTGAAGGCCGCCGTCGAATCGCTCACCCGGTATCTGGCGGCGGAGCTGGCCCCCGAGGGCATCCGCACCAACTGCGTGTCCGCGGGCCCCGTGCACGGCGAGCTGCTGGGGATGTTCCCGGATGCGCCCGGGCGGGTGGCGCGCTGGGAGGCCGCGACGCCAGGGGGACAGCTCTGCACGGCGGACGACGTGGCGGACGTGACGGAGCTCTTGCTGGGCTCCAGGACGCAGCGGGTGAACGGCGCGGTCTGGGTCGTGGACGGTGGGCTCTCCGGAACGGTGGATGGCCTGCTGCCCTCGCGGCCCGCGCGAACCCTCGGACACGATGACCGGGCGCGGCTCGCCCTGGACGCCTGAACCCTTTCGCTCGGGAGACCTGCCATGGGTTACTTCGCCGTCCCGTACGTCATCCACTTCGATGACACGATGGCCTACGGGAGCCATCACTTCCTCACCAACTTCAAGTTCCAGTGCGCGGGCCGTGAGCACCTGCTCTTCAGCCCGCACTTCTTCGAGGTGCCCCAGTTCCGGCGCGACTTCGACCGGGTGCTCCTGCTCACCTACGAGGGGTACTCGCGCAACCTCTCGCCCGCGAACCTGGGGGACAGGCTGGTGGTGCTGACCACGTTCGAGGAGCGGGGTGAGGTCGGCGTGCGCTTCTGCTTCCGGACGCTCAAGCGGGATGGGACGCCCGTGGCGTGCGGCTACCAGACGGTGCTCTGCGCGGACAGGACCACCGGCGCCCTGTGCGCCTTCCCGGACTCGTTCCGTCCCTGCTTCGAGTCCCTGTCGAACATGTTCGAGCCTGTGTCCGGGCAGAGCTTCCGCGAGCGCGTGCTCAAGGGCGGCTCCGCCATCCAGGAGCTGTTCTCCGAGCCGGTGCGTGCGCTGGCCCGGCGTCTGCTGGAGGACCCGGCCTCGCTGGGGACCTCCAGGCTGGTCGACGTCGATGCCCCGGTGGCGAGCGCTCCGGTCGCGGTGGAGCCGGCGCGGAGCCCCACGCTCCAGTTGCCGACGGGGGCCACGGCGTTCCTCTTCGCGGGGCAGGGGTCGTTCGAGCCGGAGTTGTTCGCGCGGCTCAAGTCCCTGCAGCCCGAGCTCCGCGACGAACTCATGGCCGTGGTGGAGGTGGCCCGAGGACACGGGTTCGACGTGCGCCCGCTGGTGGACGCGCGGGACGCGGCCGAGGTGCGTCACGCACTGGAGCAGGCGCCGCAGCTCGACCAGCTCGGCATCTTCCTGTCCGGCGTGCTCGGCGCGCGGTGGTTGATGCGCGAGGGCACGACGCCGGACGTCTTCGTCGGGCACAGCTTCGGGGAGATTGCCGCGATGACGGCGGCGGGGGCGATGGACCTGCGCTCCGGCGCGGAGGTCGTGTGCCTGCGGGTTCGCGCGCTCGAGGTGGTGCCGGAGGACCTGGGGACACTCGCCGCCGTGGCGCTGGGAGAGGCGGACACGGCGCGGGCGCTGGTCGAGAGCGGAGTCACGGGGGTGACGGTGGCGGGGCGCAACCACGCGAAGCAGACCGTGGTGGCGGGGGCCCGTTGGGAGCTGGAGCGGCTCCGAGCCCACCTGGAGCAGCGAGGGCAGGGCTTCACCTTCGTGTCGAGCCGTTATCCCTTCCATCATCCTGGACTCCGGCCGGCGGCGGAGGCGTTTCGCGTCGCCCTGTCGCGGGTCGAGATGAAGACGCCGCGGGGGCTCATCTACTCGCCCATCGAGCGGCGGGTGTACGCGGGGGCTCCGGGCGAGCTGGCGGAGGCGCTGGCGGCGCACCTGCTCAAGCCGTTCGACTTCCTCGGCGCGGTGGAGCGGCTGTCGAGCGCGGGGTGCACGCGCTTCCTGGACTGCGGCACGGACGGACGGCTGGCGCGCATCGTCCAGCGCATCCCGGTTCCGACGGGGACGCTGGACGTGCGCGCCATCTCCGCGCTGCTGCCGCCTCGCACGGAGCCGGTGGCGTCGGCTCCCGTGAAGAGCGAGCCGCCGAAGGGGGATGCGACCATTGCCATCGTGTCGCTCGGCTGCATGTTGCCGGGAGGTGCGAAGGACCCCGAGTCCTTCTGGCGCAACATCCGGCAGGGCATCAGTGGAATCGTGGACCCTGGGGTCCGCGAGCCATCGCTGGTGACGGACTTCATCGGGCCGGTGGGCACGCCGGACCGGGCCTACACGTTGCTCACGGGGGCCGTGCGTGACGAGGACCTGGTGGCGCCGGAGGGGACGGACCCGGAGCGCTTCCGGCGTTATGTCCGCGAGCAGAAGCTGCTGGCCATCGCGCTGGCCCAGTCGATGGAGGGCCTCGGGGCGCATGCTCCGGAGCGCATCCAGTGTCTGCTCGGCTCCACGGCGGAGGGCTCCTCCGAGTACGACGCCGCGCTGAGTCTGGAGGCGGGCGAGGCGCTGCTGCGCGCGAAGGGGATGCATGGCGCGGACGTGGCCCTGCTGTCCCGGGCCGCGCGTGAGGTGATGGGCGTCGAGGCCCGCTCGTCGGAGCTGGCACCGCATCCCACGCTCCAGGCGGTGGTGACGGACGTGGTGGGGCGCGGTGTCTCCACGGTGCTGCTGGATGCGGCCTGCGCGTCCTCGCTCTACGCCATCGCGTTGGGGATGAAGACGCTCCAGCGAGGAGCGGCGGACCTGGTGCTGGCGGGAGGAGTGTTCTCTCCGGGGCCGGGCAACAACTGCCTCTTCTCGCAGTTCAACGGGCTGTCGGCGACGGGGAGCAGGCCGTTCGACGCGAGCGCGGATGGCGTCATCTTCGGTGAGGGCGCGGGGGTGGTGGGGCTGATGCGCCTGTCGGATGCACTCGCGCGGGGCCTGCCTGTTCGCGCTGTCATCCGAGGCACGGGGTTGTCGAGCGATGGCCGCAGCAGCTCCGCGAATGTCCCTCGCGTGGAGGGACAGGTGGCGGCGATGACCGCCTGTTATGCGGCGGCGGAGGTGGACCCGGCTTCCATCCAGTACCTGGAGGCGCACGGCACCGCGACGCCCGCGGGAGACGCCACCGAGCTGAAGTCGATCGGCCGGGTCTTCGCGGGCAAGCGCGCGGGCATCCAACTGGCGAGCGTGAAGGCGCTCATCGGACACGTGGGCTGGGCGGCCGGCGCCGCGTCGGTCATCAAGCTGTGCAAGGCGCTGGAGCACCGGTTGTTCCCGAGGCAGGCGAACTTCGAGCGGCCTGGCGACGCGCTGCGCGCGCTCGGCGCGGACTTCGAGGTGAGTCAGCGTGAGCAGCCCTGGCCGGAGAACGGGGCGAATCCCCGGCGGGCCGCGACGAACGGGTTCGGCTTTGGAGGGACGAACGCGCACCTGGTGCTGGAGGAGTACCGGGGCGATGTGTCGCCCGTGTCGACGCGGTCCGGGCCGATGAGCGAGCTGGTGGTCGTGGCCGCGGAGGGCGTGTACCCGGATGCGCGAGGGACGCCGCGAGTGGGCGTGCCGTCGGAGGTGGGGACACGCTTCGAGGTCGGAGCGTTCCGTCTGCCTTCCTCGTTGAGGTTGTTGCCGGACATCGCCGAGGACATGGACCTGACGCAGGGGCTCGCGCTCACGGCGGCGAGCGCGCTCGTGGAGAAGCTGGGGGGCTTCGACGTGCTGCGCTCGGGAACGGCCATCGTGCTGGGGCTCGAGGGAAAGACGCGCAGGGGCGTGGAGGCCATCCAGCGGGTGCTGGCCGCGTCGACGCGGCGTGGGCTTCGCGAGCTCGTCCTGGGCACTCCGGAGCGCGCGGCGCTGCTCCCGTTGGCGGAGGCGCTGCATGACACGGTGCTGGGGAGTGTGCGGCCGTCGGGGCCCTACACGCTCCAGGGGATGATGGCGAACGTCACGCCAGGGCGGGTGGCGGGCGCGCTGGACACCAAGGGCCCCAACTTCGTCATCGACGCGGGAGCGGCCTCGTTGGCGGAGGCGCTGAAGGCCGCGAGGGACGTGCTCGAGACAGGCTTCGAGCTGGTCCTCGTCGGGAGCGCGAACGTGCTCCGGCCGGGCGCGGTGGACGCGGCGAGTTCATCGGAAGGGCTGATGTTGCTGGCGGTCACCACCGCCGAGAAGGCCGCACAGCGAGGGCTGAAGGTGATGTGCGGCTTGCGCCTGTCCTCCGCGGAGCCCGCCCGTGAGGAGGCGGTGACGCGACTGTCAGCGCATTCGGCGAGCGAGGGGCTCGCGGTGCTGCGCGCGGTGCAGGCCGCGAGCGAGGGACGCGCGGGGACGCTGTGCTTCCACCCGGACGCGGCGAAGGGCACGCGTCTGTCGGTGGAGCTCATCCCGACGCAGGCGCGTGTCACGGGAGCGCGAGCTCATGTCATGGAGACCCCGCGCATCGAGG
This sequence comes from Myxococcus sp. AB025B, assembly GCF_006518215.1. Taxonomy (NCBI): domain Bacteria; kingdom Pseudomonadati; phylum Myxococcota; class Myxococcia; order Myxococcales; family Myxococcaceae; genus Myxococcus; species Myxococcus sp. AB025B. The sequence goes on along the minus strand of NZ_SRLW01000003.1, from coordinate 67,084 downwards.
GCGCTCAGCACGAGGCGGTGACCTCGACAGCGAGGACCTCGCACCCAGCCGCCGCGATGTCGACCTCCCAAATGGGCGAGACGGTAGCGACGGCTCAAGCCGTGAGCACGAGAGTGGATGCGTCCGCGTCACCAGGACGTACGGACAGGGCCTCTGTGGCCGTGCTCGAGTCGGTCTCGAGGCCTCCATCCGAGAAAGCGGTTGGCACGGGAGTCGATACCCCGGCGTCGACGGAACCGCGGCCTGCGCCCGGCATGAAGAAAGGTCTCTCCGGGGGAGACCTTTCCGCGCCCCAGGCAGAGGCGAGTGGCTTCGACCTCAGTGCGTCCATCGGCTACCACGCCCCTGTGCTCGTCGAGCATCCAGCGCGAGTGACGCGGACCTCGGTGCTCACGGGGCGACGGGTCCTGTTCATCGCGGGAGACGAAGCCCTGGCACATGAGCTGGAGGCGCAGGCGCGCCGGCTCGGTGGGTCGGACCACCTCATCCTCTTCGCGGGCCCCACGACGAGCACGAAGGGGAGGGTGCGCTGCATCGACCTGTCGAGCGAGGAGACCGCCGAGGCGGGACTGGAGGCCCTCGGCTTCGAGCCCCAGCTCATCCTCGCCGTCACGCGTGTCCACGGTGGCGACGCGCCCCAGGTCGTCGAGCAGACCGCCCTGCGCCACGAGGCGCTCGAGCTGCTGTTCCTCACGGCCCGTCGCTCCTACGAGAAGCTCGTCGCCGGAGAAGTCGAGCTGGCGAGTCTCTGCGTGGGCGGGCTGGGACCCCGGCGTGTCCTGCATCCCGTGACGGGGCTGTTCGCGGGGATGCTCAAGTCCATCGCGAGGGAGGTCCCGGCCAGGAACGTCCGGGCCATCTCGACCACCAGCACCCTGCTGCCCGCGTCCCTGGACCAGGCGCTCCTCGAGCTGGGCTCGGAGGAGGACGAAGGCCCGTCGGTCGAGGTCTGCTTCGACGACGGGACACGCTGCGTGCGCAGGCTGCGTCCCACCTCGGCACCGTCCTCGGGGCCGGCCCTGCTCGACTCGAGCTCCGTGGTCCTGCTGACAGGCGGCGGCCGTGGCGTCACGGCGGTGCTCGCGGGCGCGCTGTTGAAGCGCTACGGCTGCACGGTGGTCCTCCTGGGCCGGAGCGACCCGGAGGTGGCGCCCGAGAGAATCCTCGTCGCGACGGACGAGCAACTCCCCGCGCTGGAGCGGGAGTTCTACGCCCACGAGCTGGCCACGAAGTGGGGCGTCCGGATGCCGGAGCTGCGCGCGCGCTTCGAGCGTCACCTGGCCGCCCGCGAGCTGCGCTCCACGCTCATGGGGCTCGCCCGGCTGCCAGGGCGGACCGTCTATCGCGTCGCGGACGTCACCCGTCCCCAGGACGTGGCGAAGGTCATGGACGAGCTCGTCCGCGAGTTCGGCCGACTGGACCTCGTGGTCCACGGCGCGGGCACGCAGACGTCCAAGAAGCTCAACCGTCGCCGGCTCGCGGAGCTGCGAACGAACCTGGACACCAAGCTGCTCGGGCTGCATCACCTGCACGAGGCCTGCGCCAGTCGCTTCGGACGCACGGTGCCCTTCCACGTGCTCACGTCGGCCTTCAGCTTCATCGGCAATGACGGACAGGCGGACTACGGCGCGGCGAACGAGGCGCTGGACCGGCTCTGCGCCTGGGTGGACGACGTCAACCCAAGCGCGCACTGGTGCAGCGTGGGGTGGCTCGCCTGGGATGGCATCGGGATGACCCGAGGCTCCGAGTACCGGGTGCTCGGCGCCAGCCGCAAGCTCCGAGGCATCCGCGCCGAGGAGGGCGAGGCCCTGTTCCTCCAGCTCGTGGACGGCCAGCCGCGCGAGGCCATCAACGTGCAGCTCACCCAGAACGAGCGCGAGTTCTACGGCCTGCGACTCCTCCCCGAACGCTCCGCGGGGCCCACCGCGCCGCGACCCGTCGTCCGCGAAGTGCGGGTCGACGCCGCGAGCGTGCCGTGCCTGGAGGACCACCTGGTGCGTGGCACACCCACGCTCCCGGGGGCCTGGGCGTTGGACCTGATGCTCCGGGCCGCGGTGGGAGACCGGCTGCCGGAGCTGAACACCGTCACCATCGAGGACGTCCGCTTCTCACGCTTCATCCGCGTGCGGCCCGGCGGCCACCAGGCCCTGCGCGCCGAGTGCACGCCGCTGGTCGATGAACCCGGGGCGCACGGCGTGCGGGTGCGGCTGTTGGGGGACATCGTCCACGCCTCCGGCGTGGTACTCGAGCGTGACCTCGTCTACGCGGAGGCTCGCTTCACGCTGACCCGGCAGCCGCCCCAGGGCGCGCCGGGACTCGACGCGGCGGCGCCCTCGGGGCGAGGCCTCCTGGTCGAGGACCCTCATTGCGCCCCGGGCGGTCCCATCGAGCTGCGCAAGATGTTCGACTGCCTGGAGGACATCCGCCTGGAGCCCGCGGCGCGCTTCGCGAAGCTCGGCCTGCCGACGCGGCGGGAGGAGGCGGGGGCCACCGTGCCCGCGCTCGTCCTGGACGCGGCGCTGCGCTTGGGCGCGATGCACGTGCACGGCGTGTCGAACGACGTCTTCGCGCCCATCCAGTTCCAGCGCGCGACGTTCGACCGGGAGCTGGTGGACGGGCGGAGCCGCGCGCCGCTCCAGCTCTCCCTCAAGGCCCTGCGCCCGCGGCTGGAAGGCGACGTCCTCCAGTGCGGCACCGTCGCGGCGGTCGATGAAGCGGGGCGCCTGCGGATGCTGCTCGAGGGCGGCCTCGCGCGCCCCATGGCCTGAAACCCTTTCCACGGAATGGACCCCATGAGCTCCTCCTCACCGTCGCCGGTCGCCCTGCCTTTCGATGACCCCAAGCCGCTCCGCGCGGAGCTGCGCCGGGTGATGCCCGCCGAATCCTTCGAACCTCAACCCCACCGGGGTGTCATCGCGCTGGCCCTGGTGCCGGTGATGCTGGCCTCCATGTGGCTGCTCGCCTGGGGCGGGCTGCCCTGGTGGGCCTGCCTCCCGCTCTCCTTCGTGTTGGGACAGATGGTCACCACCGTGGGGCTCGCGGCCCACGAGGCGCTGCACCACGCCGTCTTCAGGAGCCGGCGCTGGGAGGATGTCATCGGCTGGGTCGGCTTCAGCCCGTTCCTCGTCACGCCGGGCAACTGGCGCGCGTGGCATGTCCAGGCGCATCACAGCGCCGCGAACATCCACCAGCGAGATCCGGACATCCTCCCCCGTCAGCCGGACCTCGGCACCCAGCGCTTCGCGCGGATGTTCCACGCGATTTCACCGGGCTCCGGCACCTGGCTGAGCTACGTCAGCTTCAGCCTGTTCTTCACCGCGCAGGGGCAGGCCTTCCTGTGGCACCACATCGACCAGCCCCACCTGCGCCACGTGCGCATGAACCGCGCGAAGGAGCGCATCCTCACGGTGCTCCTGGTGCTCGGCTGGGGGGCGCTGGGCTGGGCCATGGGGCCGCGCGGCGCCTTCTTCGCGCTCGTGTTCCCCCTCGTCGTCGCCAACATCACGCTGATGGTCTACATCGCCACCAACCACTGGCTGCAGCCGGCGTCCGAGGACCACGACAACCCCTTCGTGAACACCGCGAGCGTCAAGACGCACCCGGTGATGGACTGGGCCCACCTCAACTTCAGCTATCACCAGGAGCACCACATCTTCCCGGCGATGAGCCCCCGCTTCGCGCCGCTGCTGCGTCAGCGACTGCGGGAGCTGAGCCCGGAGGCCTCCACCGTCTACCCCCACGTCCAGGCGCTGCGCGCGCTGTACTCGCGCCCCGCGCTGTACTCGCCCACCGAGGCGGGGACGTGGGTGGGGCCCCATGGAACCCCCACGGTGACGAGCGGCGAGCTGCGAAGCCGCCTCGAATCTCCCGCCTGACGAGGAGCGCTACTTCCCGGTCCGGGCGTGCGGCGCGTTGACGGGCTTGGACTCGGGGCTGCCCTTCTCGCGCAGCCAGATGGACAATAGGACGAGGGCCGCGACGGAGAGGAACTCGCTCTGCCAGTTCTGGAAGGACTCGAACCAGAACCGGGAGGACACCAGGTACTGGAGCACGGTGATGGTCGTCTCACCGTGCGCCAGGGCCTCTTCGTTTCGGGCCGCGGCGCCGGTGACGGCATGCAGGCCGAAGCACACGATGAACAGCGAGAAGAGGGCGATGGACAGCGAGTGGCTGTAGAGCTTGAGCACCAGCCCTCCGCGATGGAGCGGCGCCGGGGAGCCCTCCTGGGGCTCCAGGTCCTTGTCCTCTTCCTTCTTGCCGCCGTTCAGGTCCTTCGACTCACCGGAGCCCTTCTGCTGGAGGAAGGCCGCCAGGATGACGAAGGCGCCCATCTGGAAGAACTCGCTCTCCCAGTTCTCGAACGTGGCTTCCAGGAAGTCACCCGAGCGCAGGTACTCGCCGAACCGCGCCTCGGGTTGCCCATGCTGGCGCTGCTCCTCGTTGTGATGGAGGAAGCCGGAGACGGCCTGCCCCACCCAGCACACGAGGAACGCGGCGAGGAGGACCAGCGACAGCCCATTGTTGGACAGGAATACGCGCGGGCGCCTCGTCGGAGACCCCGATTGAGTGGTATCCGCCATCTCCCGAAGTCTGGACACGAAATGCCGGAGCGCAGCCGCCTCGGGAGAGCGACTGTCCGCCCGCCCGGTCCCCCACCGGCCTGGAACCCCCGGAGACACGAGACATGGCAGGACTGTTCGACCCCCTGGTGCTGCGAGAAGGCGTCGTCGCGCGCAACCGCGTCTGGCTGGCGCCGCTCACCAACAAGCAGAGCCATGCCGACGGAACCCTCTCCGACGCGGAGCTCCACTTCCTGGAGCGTCGTGCGCGAGGTGGCTTCGGGCTGGTGGAGACCTGCGCGGCGCACGTCCAGCAGGATGGGAAGGCCTGGTCCGGCGAGCTGGGCGTGCACGACGACGCGATGTTGCCGGGCCTGCGCCGGCTCGCCGAGCAGGTCCACGAGGGCGGCGCGCTGTTGTCCGCGCAGCTCTTCCACGGAGGGCTGCGCGCGGACCCCACCGTGAGCGGGCTGCCGCGCTGGAGCGCGAGCGCGCACGGCGGCGCGGACGAGTGCCGCGAGGGCACGGAAGGTGAGATTGAAGCCGTCATCGCCTCCTTCGCGCATGCGGCCCGGCGCTGCGCCCAGGCGGGCTTCGACGCGGTGGAGCTGCACGGCGCGCACGGCTATCTGCTGTCGCAATTCCTGAGCACCACCTACAACCGCCGCGCGGACCGCTGGGGTGGCTCGCTGGAGAACCGCTCGCGCCTCATCCGTCAGACCTTGGCCGCGGTGCGAAAGGCGGCTCCCTCGCTGGTGCTCGCGGTGCGCCTGTCACCCGAGGACTTCGGCCAGGCGCGCGGGTTGGATCTGGATGAGAGCCTGGAGGTCGCGCGGATGCTCACCGACGAGGGCATGGACATCCTCCACCTGTCGCTCTGGCGCGCGGGGCTCAACACCACCAAGCGCCCCCAGGAGCACGCCACGGACTTGTTTCGCCGGGCCGTGCCCTCGCGCGTGAAGATGGTCGTCGCCGGCGCCATCTGGACGAAGGAGGACGCGCAGGCGCAGCTGTCTCGCGGCGCGGACGCGGTGGCCCTGGGCCGCTCCGCCATCGCCAACCACGACTGGCCCGAGCGCATCCATCGCGGTGCGTCCATCCACCAGCCGCCCCTCTCCGTCGACCTGCTGCGGGCCGAGGGCGTCTCCCCGGGCTTCATCGATTATCTGCGGGGCTGGAAGAACTTCGTCGCGACCTGATGCGTTGAAGCTGCATGGGCCACGACGCGGGAAAAGGGCGTTTCACTCCAGGAGTGTGCCCGCCGCGTCAAGTCTCTTGGCCGTGAAACGAAGTCTCGCGATGTGAGGCGTGTGGACTGGAAAAATGCCTGGGTCTCCTGAAACCCGGCCTTTTATGTCCCGTCCGTTTTAAATAAGTGACGCCTCCGGGCGTCTCTACACGCGTCCGACACCTCGACGGTGTGGGGCAACTCACATCACTTTTCGCGGGACCACCTTCATGACCAGCCGCACCCAGATGATGCTGTGCTCGATGTCCTTCGCTCTCATCGCCGCCCCCGCGTTCGCGCAGGATGACGCCGCGGAGAGCTACTCCGAAGAGGGTTACGTCCGCGAGGACTCGTCCGCCGGTGAGGGCAAGGGCTTCGCGCTCGGCCTGCGCGCGGGCTTCGCCGTTCCGTACGGCGACCTGGCGGGGAACCCGAACGGCGAGGGTGATGGCGCTCCGGTCGGTGACCTGGTCTCGAGCGTGATTCCGCTGGAGCTCAACGCGGGCTACTTCTTCAACAAGAACTTCTACCTGGGCGCCTTCTTCCAGTATGGCCTGGGCTCGCTCAACACGGACACCGAGGATGGCGAGGAGGATCCCTGCAGCGTCGACGGCGTGAGCTGCAGCGCCACCCAGCTGCGCTTCGGTGTCAACGCGGCCTATCACTTCGACGCGACGCCGATGGTCGACCCCTGGGTGGGCGTGGGCATCGGCTACGAAATCCTGAACTCCAAGGTCTCGGCCGAGGCCCTGGGCCAGGAGATCTCCGCGAAGACGTCCGTGAAGGGCTTCGAGTTCATCTCCGCGCAGGGCGGCGTCGACTTCCGCATCTCGCCGAAGTTCTCGGTGGGCCCCTACATCACCGCGACGGTGGGCCAGTACTCGTCGGCGTCCATCTCCCTGTCTGGCGACGGCGAGGAGGAGGAGCAGTCGCAGGACCTCGAGGAGAAGGCCATCCACGGGTGGATCAACGGCGGCGTGCGCGCGCAGTTCCGGTTCTAATCACCGCTTCGCGCCTTGGCTGTCCATGACGTCGGGCCAGGTTCGCTCCTGGCCCGACGTCGTCGGTTCAGGGGTCAGATGTATTCGTCGAACCAGTCGAACATGCGGTGATTGGCGACGGCCTGGGCGGCCTCCTGGCAGTGCAACAGGCCGGTGTCCTCCGCGGTGAAGAGCAGGTAGTCCTTGGGGCAGGTCAGCGCGTCGAAGAGCAGCTTCCCCTGGCCGCCGGAGTACGCCTCCGCGGTGCCGTCCATGACGAGCGTGCGGCAGCGGATGCGCTCGACGACGGGCCGGTTGGTGAAGGTCCTCAGCTTGAACATCAGGTCCGAGGGGGAGCTGGCGCCGTGTTTGTGCATGGCGTCGCGCATGTACCAGCGGTACAGGAACACCTGGGACATGAGCTGGTACATGCCCGCGTCGAAGGCGGCCGGGTCCGTGTCGAGCAGCGCCATCAGCTCCGGGAAGTAGCTGTTGAAGTTGTCGAACTGCGACTGGCCCCAGTCGAGCACGCCCGGGTTGGGGATGAGCAGCTTGATGCGCCGCTCGAAAGCGGCCGCGCGCGGCACCAGGGCGCCGCCCATGCTCCAGCCGAGCAGGGCAATCCTGCGGGAATCCACGCCGGAGATTCGCACCGCGAAGTCCACCACGGGCGTGATGACCTTCTCCCAGTCCGGGCGGAACGGCAGGTTCTGCTCGCGAATGGCCATGCCCTGGCCGGGGGCGTGGACCAGCAGGCAGTGGTAGCCACGCTCCAGCGCGGCATCCACCACGTACTTGGACTCCTCCGGCCAGGCGTCGCGGCCCTGCTGGAAGATGAGGAGCGGCGCGAGCCCCCGCGTGCCCCGCGCCCGGAAGAGGTAGCCGGGCAGGGTGGTGTTCTCGTAGGGGATGCGCACGGGGGTGCCCGGCAGCTTCAGCAGGACGAGCGCCTTGTTGTACGCGTCCACCGCGCGGCGCCCCGTCTGCAGCACGCTCGGGTGGCTGGGCTCGGGGTGGTGGATGAGCGCGGCGCGGTAGTAGTTGGCCGCGCGCAGGTAGGCGTGGCCGGCGCTCGTCTTGTGGTGTCGGGCGAGGCTGGCCTCGGCCATGCCGCGCAGGCGGTCCGCGGTGCTCACCCACTCGGTGGGCCAGCTCCAGTCGTCGTTCACGTCGATGCGCGTCGCGGTGTCCAGCACCTCGCCGATGTCCGCCTGGGCGCTGTAGGTCGCGGCCAGGAAGTGCAGCAACTGGTTCTGCATGACGGGGTCGTCTTCCAGCAACCCCAGCTCGTACCAGGGCCGCTGGGGCTCCGCGGCCGGGGGCGTCGTGCCCGGCGTGGAGGCCGGCGCCGCCAGGGCGGAAGGCGCGCGCAGCAGCGCGAGCCCGCCGGTGAGCCCCAGGCCCACGTGCAGCAGGGAACGTCGATTCAGGTTGAAACCCATGGTGTGCAATCTCCTGTAAGGGATTGCAGGCTCGAACACCGTGGCCCTTTATTTCTGTCATCACCCGGTTGAAATCACAGACATGATTCCCGCGCGGAGAGGCGAAGACAGACGGAGGGCGAGGCGCGGGCGGCGCGAGGTGACACGTCGGCGTCGACAGGGCCCGGGCGCGCGGCTCTCGAGCACGGGAGGCCAGGGCATGGCTCGCCCGTGCCTCCCGGAGGGGTGTGGATTCAATCGGCTGATTGAATCGTGCGATTGGAGGTGCCGGTTGTCAAGAGTCGCCGGCGGGCGCACCAGGGTCCACTCCACGCCCGCGCCGCGCACCAGCCGCTCGGCGGCCATCAGGCGCTCGTCCCCCATGACTTCGATGGCCTGGCTCGACAGGAGCACGATGCGGCGCACGCTCCGGGACACGGCGAGCGACACGAACTCCGCGGGGATGGGCTGCCCATGGGGCGCCATGAGGAACAGGCGCGAGGACGCGCCGAGCGCGGCCTCCCAGGTGCTCGAATCCGTCCAATCGAAGCGGATGTCGGAGTGCCGGGAGGCGGCCCTCACGGTGTGGCCCTGGCCGCGCAGCAGCCGGGTGACACGTCGTCCGGTGGTGCCGCTCGCGCCCAGGATGAGGATGCTCGGGGTGGAGGTCATGGCGTGAGGCATACCCAGCCGCGCCACGCCTCGGGACGCGCGAGGCGGGCGCGGATGGATGACTCGACAGAACGCCCGCTCAGGGCGTGGTGAACTGGGTCAGCCAGTTCAGGTTGGGGCGCAGGGACCAGGGCTGGCTGCCCAAGCGCCACGTGGAGTCGAGCAGGAGCCCCACGCAGCTGCCCGTGCGCATGTAGCAGTGGTCGGCGTTGAGGTCGCCCACCTGGCTGTCCTTGATGATGTACCAGCCGCTGCCGTTGCTCTGCAGGCAGGACGTGGCGAACGGGCAGGAGTAGCCCGTCGTGTCCGTGTTCTGCGCGCGCACCTGGGCCTCCGTCGGGCCGACGAAGACGTCCTGCTCGCCGTTGATGATGCGCAGGCGGCTGCTGGGCAGCGCGCGGTTGCCATTGGCGACGCAGGAGGACAGGTTGTAGATGGAGTACTGGACGCCGGCGCCCAGGCCATACGCGGCCTGCACGCGCGAGTCGTGGTTCTTGGCGAGGATGGCCATGACGGAGCCCTGGCTGAAACCCGCCACCACGATTCCCTTCGAGCAGTCCGCCTTGGCGCGCGAGCACAGCGTGCCCACCGCGCTGGTGGACCGGCTGCCATCGAAGATGCAGCGCGAGCGGGCCGTCAGCGTGGAGCACGAGCCGAACGTGGCGTTGTCGTACTCGACGGTGGCCGCGACATAGCCGCGCTGCGCCATCTCCTCCACCGCCGCCAGCGCCGAGGAGTGGTCATAGTTCTCCGTGGTGCCCACCGTGTAGATGAACACGGGGTACTTGCCCGAGGCCGCGGGCTCCTGGCCGCGCAGGTTGTACGTGGAGCCGCACAGCGACGTGCCACCACCCCGGTACGTCGCCGAGAAACTGCTCAACGTCTGTGCCCCCGCGGCGGAGGACCAGGCCAGGGCCAGCAGCAATCCAAGACGGAAGCTCAGCTCGCTCTTCTTCATGACTTCTCCTCGTGGTTGTCGACAGTCATGGGAGCGCCGCGCAAGCCAGGCGCGGGCGTCCCATCCGGAATCAAAGCGGCGCATTTGGAGTCGTGTCTATCTGATTTTTCTAACTGTTCATTTATTTCATGATTTGTTCCGCTTCGCGAAACATGGCTGGGATTGTTTCGCGAAGCGAAAGCGCGCGAGCGCGGTGGATTCCGCACCGCGAAAGGACAAGGCCTGTCGCGCGTGATAGAGGCGGCGCGCCATGGCTCCTTCGCTCTTGCTGCTGTCCCTGTTGTCGACCGTGCCCCAGGTGTCCGAGTCAACCCCGGAGGCGTCCTCGTGGCAGGCCCGTCTGTCCTTCCTGGCGAGTGACCCGAACGTGGACCGTTCGGGCTCCACGACCAGCTGGAACGCGGCGCTGGATGCGCGCTCGCCGGAGCTGACGGCGGGGCTGCGCGCGGAGGCGGAGCTGTCGTTCTTCGTGAACGCCAACAACGCGCAGGGCGTGAGCTTCGCGGACAATGGGAGCAACTTCCGGCTGCGCTACCGTCCCGCCGCCTGGGCCGCCGACGAGAGCCTGGCGCTGAGTGTCTTTCCGCTGAGCTCCACGCGGGTGTACCTGGGCTCCGTCTACCCGGTGACGTGGGGGCGGGACGTCTTTCCCTCCGGTGACAGCAGCAGCGAGCCCGCGGTGGAGCTGCGGCTCGTGCGTCAGCGCTGGGCGGCCTTCGTGGCGCTCAAGTCCGCGGAGTTGACGACGTGGGAGCTGGAGCGGGCGCGGCACTACGCGGTGCTCGCGGGCGGCCAGGTCGAGCTCGCGCCCGGGCTGCGGGTGGAGCTGGAGGGGATGTACGTCGACCGGGGGGACAGTCCCGGGCTGGCCAACATGGGACGTGAGCTGTCGGTCATCCTGCGCGGTGGCTCCGCTCGGGTGTTCTGGAGCCGGGGCGAGCCCATCGGCGACAACGTGGACCTGTCGCTCTTCCGGGGGGACCCCACCTTCTTCGAGCGGTTCTTCACGCCCGCGGCGTCCTCGACGGGGGGCTCCGCGTCGCTCTCGCTGGAGGGCAGCCTGATCTCCCAGGACCTGGAGAACCCGGCCGGAGGCTTCGGCAAGCTCGCCGAGACGTCCCAGGCGGCGGCCCTGGACGGGCGGCTGCGGCTGGGAGCGTGGCGTGTCCATGCCCTGGCCTTCTTCCGGACGGCGAGCTTCCTCCAACTGGATGGGCCGGGCTTCCCTCCGTTCATGGCCTTCCCGCGCGACGCGGACCCTCGCGTCGAGGTCTCCGGCTCGCTGGGCGTCGACTACCACCTGTCAGACTGGGGCCTGACGCCCGGCCTGCTGGCGCGTGTCTCCTTGCCGGCGGCGTTCAGCTCCGCCGAGGCGCTGGGGGTGGACCGGGTCTTCATTGTCCAGGGACGCAACCAGTTCCAGGTGCTGCCGGTCGGCGAGGACCGCGCCAGGGTTCTTACCCTGAAGGCCACTGCGAGATGGGACCTGGGCCGCGTGGCCGGCGTCGTGGGCGAAATCTCCTATATGAATGACCCCAACCAGACGGAGTTCCGAGACGACGTGACGGGGGTGGCGGAGCCCGTCTTCATCAAGGCGAGCGCGTGGGGGGCGACGGTGATGCTCCAGGCCCGCTTCTGACAGGCTTTCGAGCCAGGCGCGGTGCGCACGAATGGCCGATGCACTGTGTTCTCTGAAAACGAGACACAAGAAATGGTTTCGTGGCGCAAGGAGTGGTCAGCCTTCACCCAGGTTCGCTGGCGCTCCGCGCCGTCGACATGTTCCAATGCGAAGCATGCGAAGACTCATTTGCATGCTGTGGGCGGTCCCGCTGCTGGTGCTGGCGGGATGTGGCAGTGACTCGGACTCGTGCGACGACAACACGTCGCCGGAGACCTACAAGGACGCCAGGCGGGTGACGTGTTCTGGCACGGCGGACGCGGACGTCGCCTGTTGTGGCTACCTGGGTGGCGCGTGCAACTACACGCTGTGCCGCAAGAGCGTGTGCGGGGAGTGGATCGAAGAGTCCTTCTCCTGTCCCTGAGCCTGGAGCTGGGTTGATGCTCGTTTCCGGGGCCGGGCCCCCGGGGATGGGCGGTCGACCGTGTCTGTCTTGGCTGTGGTTGGGAAGTCGCCGTGGGTGTCCCCCGGGACTGTGCCCGGTGGTGTGAGGCCCCGCGCTTCCTTCGGAGCGTCTCGACTCGCGAAGCGAGGGACGCATTCCTCCGGGTGAGCACGGGGCCTTCGTGCGTCCGTGTGACTAATTGCGACGCTTGTTCGCCAGGAACTCCTCGGCCCAGCGCTTCACCGTGTCCGCCGCGTCGCCGTCAGACGCGCGCAGGGCCGCGGCCAGCGTGGCAGGATTGGTGGAGTCGTCGCCTTGGGCGGCCGTCTGGCCCTTCTTGCGAACCCAGACGCGCGGGCCCGCGGGAGCGGCGGGAGCGGCCGCGGGAGTGGGCTTCTCCTCGCGCGACTCCGAGCGACGGCGGCGCGACAGGATGACATCTGGCAGCGAGTGCGGCGCGGCATGCTCCACCCAGGCGGAGTGCAGCCGGCCCGTCGCAATCATCTGGCGACGCTTCTGGTAGTGCGCGGAGCAGTAGCCGAGCGTACGGACTGGCTGGCGACAGCCGATGACGGCGCAGGCGACGGGCTGCTCGACGACGGCCTCGACCTTGGGAGGAGGCTGGGGCGCGACAGGGGCCTTGGGGGCCGCGCGCGGCGTGGTGATGGGTTGCCCGCTCATGCGCTCGGACAGGCGGCGCAGCGAGGCCACCAGCGAGGCGAACGACTCCTGCACGGCGCCCTGCACGATGGACTGGAAGGCCTCATCCAGGGACGGCGTCGCCGAGGGAACGCCGCGCGCGGGCTGAGAGCGGGTGTTTCGGGGGGAGGGGGAAACGCGACGGGCTCTAGGCATGTCGTGGCTGGCGTAGCACGGCTCAGGTGGTTCGACTATACGTGAATGTTCACCGCTCACTGGCGGGCACTCCGGGCGAGCCGTCGAGCTGACTTCACGCTGCTCGAGGGTGCTGAGCACTGCTGTCGAAGCGCCGTCTCGGTACACGCGGGTATCGATGTAACGCGGACGCTCGCGTTTCAATGCCTATGCAGTGGCGACGTCGCTGTCCCGATTGACGGCGAACACCGAGGCCACGGCCACTGTCGGCGGCTGCGCGCCACACTCGTCCCGTGGCTGCATGGGCAGCCTCCGTGGTGGTCGGGCAGGCCGCGGGCCTCCGGTCGAACGTGGGAACCGTGATGCGCCTGGGGCTGGACTGGGTTGCCGTGAGCGTGCAGCTCGTCGCGAGAGTCCATCGGCCCGCGAGCCACCGTGGAGCCGCTGGCGGTTCGTCGTCGAGCTGCTCCGCCACCACATCCGAGCCGCGCGGCCATCGACGCGGTTGGAGCGGAGTGCGTCGCGATGTCGGGAGCCCGAAAAGGCGAAGGCCCCCAAGTCACTAGGACTTGGGGGCCTTCTTTTTGGCGAGGAGTACGGGACTTGAACCCGTGGCCTCCGGCGTGACAGGCCGGCGTTCTAACCAACTGAACTAACTCCCCACAACTATGGGCGGAACAGGGATTGAACCTGTGACCCTCGCCTTGTAAGGGCGACGCTCTGCCGCTGAGCTATCCGCCCGAGGGCGTGTTCCGCGTTGCGACGGGGGGGCTTTTATAAAGGGCTCCCTCCACTGTCAAGCATACGTTTCGAAGGTCCTGATCATTCCGTCACCGACCGCGCGGAGCGTGAAATCGCCCGTGCGGTCGGTGAGTCATCCGCCTAGGGAGCGGGCGCGACGTCGACGGTGCCCAGGTCCTCGGGGGCCACGCCGTTGCTCGAGCCGCCTGGGGCGCCGTCCGGCTGCCAGTCCCCATAGCAGTAGGGGCTGGTGGCCACGCGGAAGCGCCACACGTAGCCGTGGTTCAGCGCCGCGTTGGCCGGGAGGTCGGCCTTGTACTCGTCGTCACCGCCTTCGTCGTTGTTCACCGTGCCGGCGACCCAGGTCCAGGCGGTGCTCACGCCCGGGTCCTGGTCCTTGGGGCCGTGGCCCAGCTCCGCCGTCAGGGTGGTGGCCGGGGGCGGGGCGTTGGTGACGCCGTCCTCGTAGATGAACCCGTACATGGTCCGGCTGCCCGACAGGTCGCTGAGCTTCCGGGGCCACTGCAGACGGCAGTAGTCGATGCCGGAGTGGTTGCCCACGGTCAGGGCGTGCTGCTGGCCCTGGCTGTAGCCGCCCACGTCGCTGCCGTCCTTGTCGCAGTACGTCCAGGCCGAGCCGTCCGTGCTGTAGCGCAGGCTGACCGCCCGGGCCGTGGTGTAGGCCGGCCGCAGCTCCGCGGTGAACTCGTCTGTGTCCGCCTCGCCCTCGGCCTCGCGGGCGTACGCCGCGGGCTTCCAGGTGAAGGCCGCGGGGGTGGCGGAGGCGTCCACGTCCGCGTTGCCCAGGCCTACCTGCACCTGGAGCCCCGTGCCCGCGCCCGCGCCGTTGGTGACGCCCGCGAGGCGCACCCGGCCCGTCACGGTGACGGCGTCGCCGCTGCCCACCGTCGTCCCGCTCACGCTCTGCAGCCGGCAGAAGTCCGCCGCCGTCGGCGCCTGCACCGTCAGCGTGCCGGCCTGCTCGAGCGTAAAGCCGTTGTCGAGCCCGTCCGCGTCGCAGTAGCGGTACGCGCCGCCGTTCACGTTGAAGCGGACGGCGAACTTGTAGCGGCCCACCGTGCCCGGGTTGGGCAGCGCGGCCTTCCACTCGTCGTTGTTGCCGCCGCCGGACTCACGGTTGAACGCCACCCCCGTGGTGGTCCACTGCCAGCTGGCCGCAGTCGGCTCGTCCGTCTCCGGGCCGTAGCCCACCTCGCCCTGGATGCCCGCGCCGGCGCCCGTGCCCGGGGTGACGCCCTCCATGTAGACCTGGGCGTAGATGTCGATGGGCGCCTGGCCCACCTGGTACACCTCGTTGGGGGGAGGCTCGTTGGACTCGCCGCCCAGCTTGCACCAGTCCACGGAGATGTCCTGCGCCGCGCTCACGGTGAGCGTGCCCGTCTTCTCCGGGTCGAAGCCCGTGGCCCCGCCGCTGTTGCCGTCCGAGTCGCACAGCAGGTACGCGCCGTCGTTCACCTTGAAGCGGTAGGCGAAGCGGTAGCTGCCCACCGCACCCGGATTGGGCAGGGTGGTCTCGAACTGGTCGTTGTTGCCGGACTCGTCCTTGTAGGTGGCCGTCGTCGCCCAGTTCCACTGTGCGGACGTGGCTGGGTTCTCGCCCGCGGGCCCCCAGCCGAGCTGCCCCACGATGCCCGCGCCCGCGCCCGCGCCCTGCGTCACGCCCTGCACGAACACCTGCGCCAGCACCTTGCGGGTGCCCGCGGCGTCCGACGCGTACGTCACCGTCTCCGGGGTCTGATTGTCCGCCGGGCCCAGCTTGCAGAAGCCGATGACCTTGGGCACCACCACCTCGCCGGTGACGGTGAGCTGGCCCAGCTTGTCCAGCTCGAACTCCTGGCCGCCGTCATCCACGCCGTTGCCGTCGCACACGCGCACCGGGCCGCCGTTGCCGCTGAAGCGCACCGCGTAGCGGTACTCGCCGTTGGTGCCCGGGTTGGGCAGCGTGGCCTTCCACTCGTCGTTGACCTGGAAGTTGTCCTTGTTGAACGCGAGCGCCGTGGACCAGTTCCACAGCGGCGAGGTGCGCGGGTCCTCGCCCGCGGGACCCCAGCCGAGCTGCCCGGACAGGCCCGGGCCCGCGCCCACCTTGTCCGTCACCCCCGCCATGTAGACCTGCGCGTAGACGGTCTTGAAGCCCGACGTCTGCGTGGTCTGGTAGTTGATGGCCTCGGGGTCCTTCTGGTCCTCGCCAATCTTGCACCAGCCCACCGGCGGCTTGGGCGCCTCGGTGCCCACGGTGAGCGTGCCCAGCTTGGCCAGGCTGAACGACAGCTCACCCTCGGCGCTGTCGTTGACGCCGTCCGCGTCACAGACACGCCAGGCGTTCTCACTGATGCTGAAGCGGAAGGCGAGCTTGTACTGGCCCTCGGTGCCGGGGTTGGGCAGCTCCGCCTCCCACTCGTCGTTGTTGCCGTGCTCGGCCTTGTAGACGGCCGGAATCCACGTCCACGCCGCGGAGTCACGAGGGTCGCTGTCCACCGGGCCGTAGCCCAGCTGCGCCACCAGCCCCGAGCCCGCGCCGGCGCCCTGGGTGATGCCCGCCGCGTACACCTGGCCCTGCACCTTGAGCAGCGTGGTGTCCGTGGGGCGGTAGAACAGCTCCGGGTTGGCGCGGTTCCCGTCCGGGCCCAGCTTGCAGTAGTCCACGCGCGGCCGGGAGATGAACACCCGGCGCAGCATGTTCGGCGCCACGCCGTTGGCCAGGCCGTCGCCGTCCGCCATCACCCACGTGGTGCCGCCGTCGATGGAGAAGCGCATCGTGATGACCCACTCGCGGCTCTCCCCGCCGATGGCCGGCTGCAACAGCACGTTGCCCTTGTAGATGTCCGCCTCGCCGCTGTCGGAGTCGCCCTCGTACGTGGCCTCCTCCCAGGTATAGCTGTCCTGCTGGAGCAGCGCCGAGTCCGCGGGCGCGAAGCCCACCTGCGCGCGCACCCCGCCGCCCTGGCCCACGCCGCGCGTCAGGCCCGCCACCGTGATGGCGCCGCGCACCAGCACGCCCACCGGCTGGCCGCCGCTGACCGCCTCCGTGTTGCCGTTGATGACCTCCGCCTGGTCGATGTTCCTGCCCGGCGGGCCCTCGTAGGTGAAGCCCTTCACCAGCACGCCGTAGGCGCCGTCGGGGTTCACCACCCGCACGTCCACCTGCGCGGTGGTCGCCGTGGGCGAGTAGCCATAGATGCGGAACGCGTTGACCACCACCACGCGCAGGGCTTCCTGCTCGCCGAGGTAGAGCTTCGCGCCGTCCTTGAAGCCGGACCCGTAGACATTGATGAGCGTGTTGCCCGCGATGGGACCGCCCGAGGGGGTGATTTCCCTCACGGTGGGCGCGGTCTGCTCGGAGGGCTGGTTGCCCTCCTTGTCATCACCACAGGCCACGGCGAGCAACGGCAACACGAGAAGAAGGGACCGCAGACAACGGGACATCGGCCATCACCCCTTGACGCCGCCAGCGGTCAACCCGCCGACGAGGTGCTTCTGGAGAGCGAAGAACAACGCCATGACCGGCGCGGACACGACGAGCGCGCAGGCGGCGAACTTGCCCCACTCCACCTTGTACTCGCCCACGTACCGCTGGAGGGCGACGGGCAGGGTGAAGCGGGTCGGGTCGTTTATCAGCGTGGCGGCGAGGACGAACTCGTTCCACGCCGTCATGAAGGAGAACAGCGCCGTCACGGCCAGCGCGGGGCGGGCCAGCGGCAGCACCACACGGAGGAACACCTGGAGGGGCGAGGCCCCGTCCATCACCGCCGCTTCCTCCAGCTCGCGCGGCAGCGTGTCGAAATAGCCCTTCAACATCCAGATGCAGAAGGGCAGGGCGGTGGTGGCGTACACCAGCACCAGCCCGGTGAGGCTGTCGAGCAGCCGCAGCTTCTGCAGGATGCTGTAGATGGGCACCAGCATCAGCGTCGCCGGGAACATCTGGGTGATGAGCAGCGCCTGCATGCCGCCCTCCTTCCCCGGGAAGCGGAAGCGCGACAGCGCGTACGCCGCCGTCACCGCCAGCGTCAGCCCCACCACCGTCGTCGCGCCGGACACGATGATGCTGGAGAGCACCTGCCGGCCGAACACCCACCGGCCCTGCACGTCCGTGCTCAGGAGCACCTCCCGGAAGTGGTCGAACGTCACCGCGTCCGGGAAGGGGTTGGCCGTGAGCGACAGGCCGTCCGACGGCGACAGCGCCATCTTCACCACCCAGAGCACCGGGTAGAGCGTCACCATGCACATCAGGCTCAGCCCGGCGTGGATGAAGGCCATCTTCAGGCCCGAGGGCTTCTTCATCACGCCGCCTCCTCGGTGCGCATCAGCCGCTTGGTGAAGACCGACCAGCCCAGGAGCACCACGAAGATGAGCACCGAGTACGCGGCGGCGAAGCCGTACTGCTCGTTGCGCTGGAAGGCCCAGCGGAACGCCTCGGAGACCAGGATGTCGGTGGCGCCGCCCGGCTCGCCTCCGGACACCAGGTAGATGATGTTGAACATGTTGAACGTCCACACGCTGCCCAGGATGACCGCGGGCAGCATGGCGGGCTTGAGCAGGGGCAGGGTGATGTGCCGGAACTGCGTCCAGCGGCTGGCCCCGTCCACCTCCGCGGCCTCGTAGAGCTCCGGGGGAATCGACTGCAGCGCGCCCAGCGCCACCACCATCATGAAGGGGAAGCCCAGCCACGTGTTGGTGGCCACGTTGGCCGCGAACGCGGTGGAGAAGCGCGTGAACCAGCTCACCGGCTCCAGCCCCAGCGCCACG
This sequence comes from Myxococcus sp. AB025B, assembly GCF_006518215.1. Taxonomy (NCBI): domain Bacteria; kingdom Pseudomonadati; phylum Myxococcota; class Myxococcia; order Myxococcales; family Myxococcaceae; genus Myxococcus; species Myxococcus sp. AB025B. The sequence continues at coordinate 48,861 of NZ_SRLW01000003.1, read as the reverse complement.
AGCAGCCCGTTGATGGCCCCGAACTGCTGGTGGAACATGCCCTTCCACATCAGCGCGGTGATGTAGTTGGGCACCGCCCACGGGATGATGAGCAGCACGCGGTAGACGCCGCGCAGCTTGAGCAGCGGGTCCTTGAGCAGCAGCGCCAGCCCCAGGCCGATGCTCACGTGCAGCACCACGTTCACCGCCGCCCACACCAGCGTCACCACCAGCGTGAAGTAGAACGAGAGCGGCTCGGTGATGCTGTAGCCACGGCTGGCCAGGATGTCGACGAAGTTGGCCAGGCCCACGAAGGTGTACTGGCCCGCGTCGTGGTGGAACAGCGACAGGCCCAGGCCCACCGAGAACGGGATGAACACCAGCACCAGCAGGCCCACGGCCGCGGGCGCCACGTACCTCGCCGCGCGGGCCACGTCCGGGTAGCGCTGCCGGAAGGTCATCCCCGGCGCGGGCCGGCGCAGCACCCACGCGGTGCCGCCCAGCGCCATGACGCCCGCGAGCCCCAGCCAGGGCACGGGGTTCGCCTCGGGGGGACGCTCGCGGTGCAGCGCGCGGTAGCGGCGGTCCGCCAGCGCGCCCGCGTCCTCGGGCTGGGCGCCACCCTGGAGCACCGCGCGCAGGGTGAGCTTCATCGGCTCCCACACGCGGGCCATCTCCAGCGTGTTGGGCATGGGCGTGGCGTTCACCGCCGCCTCGCGGAACGAGGAGATGAGCGTGTCGTCCTTCACCTCCGGGAGCTGGTACGCCTGCACGTCCGCCGGAATCTGCCGGCCCACCGTGGTGCGCACCCGAGACGCCTCGCCCAGCGACAGGAAGCGCGCCAGCTCGTGTGCCCGCGGCGCCTGCTCCGTGCGGGCCGAGACGAACGCGGCCTCCACGCCGAGGAAGGGACGCAGGGGCGTGCCCGTCTCGCTCACCGTGGGCAGCGCCACCACGCGGTAGGACACCGACGGGGCAATCTCCCCCGCGAACCAGGGGCCGCTGATGATCATCGCCGCCCGGCCGTCGTTGAAGAGCGTCTTCACCAGCGCCCCGCTCACCTCCTGGGGCATCAGCTTCTCGTCCTGGAGCTTCTTCACGAACGCCAGCGAGTGCGCCATGCCCGGCGTGTCGAAGCTCGCCTTGCCCGCCTCGTCGAAGAGCTTGCCGTCGAAGCCGAAGAGGAAGGGCGCGTGGAAGTAGAAGTCCCCGCTCTCGTACGCCAGGCCGAAGCGCCCTTGCGCGGAGTTGGACAGCGTGGGCAACAGCGCCAGCAGCTCCGCCGTCGTCGCGGGCGGCCGGGGGACCAGCTTCGTGTTGACGTAGAGCGCCAGCGACTTGAGCGACATCGGATAGCCGTACACCTGGCCATCCACCTCCAGCGCCTCCACCGTGTTGGAGAAGTAGTCCTCGCGCTGGAAGGCGCCCGCCGTGGGCGCCACCAGGTTCTGCGAGTGGAAGTTGCGCAGCCGCTCGTGGTTGAAGATGAAGACGTCCGGGCCCGCGCCATGGGGAATGGCGTTGGTCAGCTTGGCCGCGTACGCGTCATAGGGCAGGGCGAGCAGGTCCACCCGCACGCCCGTCTGTTTCGTGTAGAGGTTCGTCGCCTCGAGCAGCGCTGTCTCCTCGCCGCCCCGGTACGCGTGCCACAGCTTGAGGGGCGCCGGGCCTTCCGCTGCGCGCGCGCACCAGGCCGCCGCGAGCAGTACCAGGGCGCAGAGTCTCTTCAAGACGCCACCTCCAGCGTCTCGCGCTGGGTGGGATGGCGCAGGGCCACCGCGCCGTCCTCACTGAAGACATGCAGCGCGTCCGCGACCGGCGCGAGCGCCACCTTGTCCCCCACCGAGACGTGGGTGCCCTTGTCGAAGCGCGCGGCCACATGCCCCGCCTCCGTCGTGACGAAGGCGTAACCGTCGAACCCCAGCCGCTCCACCGCGTCCACCGTGCCGGACAGGGGCCCCAGCGCCGCCACGCGCAGGTCCTGGGGCCGCAGGCCCACCAGCACCCGCTCACCACCTTCTTGTGGCAAGTCTTGAGGGCTCAGCAGGGTGAAGCCCTTGCCCACGAGGCTTCCGCCGTCGCGCCGGGCCTCCAGGAAGTTCATCGACGGCGAGCCCAGGAAGCCCGCCACGAACCGGTTGGCCGGGCGGTTGTAGAGCTCCAGCGGCGGGCCCACCTGCTGCAACACGCCGCCGTTGAAGACGGCCACCCGGGTGGCCAGCGTCATCGCCTCCACCTGGTCGTGCGTGACGTAGATCATCGTCGCGCCCAGCCGGCGGTGCAGCCGCGCCAGCTCCCCGCGCATCTGCACGCGCAGCGCCGTGTCCAGGTTGGACAGGGGCTCGTCGAAGAGGAACACCTGGGGACGCCGGACGATGGCGCGGCCCATGGCCACGCGCTGACGTTGTCCACCCGACAGTGCCTTGGGCTTGCGCTCCAGCAGGTGCCCCAACTCCAGCATCGAGGCGACCTCCGCCACGCGCGAGTCGATCTCCGCCTGGGGGAGCTTTCGCAGCGTCAGGCCGAAGGCCAGGTTCTCGCGCACCGTCATGTGCGGGTAGAGCGCGTACGACTGGAACACCATCGCCACGTCACGATCTCGTGGCGGCACGTCGTTGACCCGCTTGCCGCCGATGCTCACCTCGCCCGCGTCCACCTGCTCCAGCCCCGCGATGAGCCGCAGGAGCGTCGTCTTCCCGCAGCCGGACGGGCCCACCATGACCAGGAACTCGCCCTGTCCCACCTGAAGGTCCACGCCCTTCACGATGAGGTTGGAGCCAAACGACTTCTTGATGCCGTTCAGGGTGACTTCGGACAAGACGCTCTCGGAAAAATGGGGGGAGAACGGCCGCGCACATTACCCGGAGCCTCGCGCTTTCCCCAAACCTCCCCGGTTGGGCGCAGTGCGTTATTCTCGACGGAAGTCATCCGGAAGTTTCCGGTGTCCGTACCAATGCCCGGAGGGGGACGGGGCGGGGCTGGCCGCCTTGTCAGCCCTGGAAGTCGCTTGTTATGGAAGCCGGCACCTGGTTCGTCGAGGTCTACCCCACCGCATGAGCACTCCCCGCTGGTCCCTTCCGAGGGGCATGACCCTGGTCTCGCTGCTGTTCACCCTCGGGTGCAGCGAGAGCGACTACGTCCGGCTGTATCACAGCGAGGCGCGCGCCCCGAGCTACACGGTGGAGGACGTGGAGTCCCTGAAGCACATGGGCGCCACCTTCGTGGATCAGGGGGTCAACTTCGCCCTCTACTCGGAGAACGCGACGCGCATCGAGCTGCTCCTGTTCGACGACCCGGAGGTGAACTCGCCCTCGCGCACCTATCCGCTCACCCGCTATGGGGACGTGTGGAACGTCTACGTGGAGGGCGTGGGCCTGGGCCAGCACTACGGCTTCCGAGCCTGGGGGCCCAACTGGGAGTTCGACCCGCGCTGGTTCCCCGGCTCCATCCACGGCTTCCGCGCGGACGCGGATGTGTATGGCAACCGCTTCAACCCGAACAAGCTCTTGACGGACCCGTACTCGAAGGCGCTGCACCGCGACCACGACTGGAGCAAGGGCAGCACCGCCAGCGGCCCCGCGCGCAACGAGGTGACGTACGCGGCCTCCGCCAAGAGCGTGCTGGTGCAGAGCGGCTACCAGTGGGGCGAGCTGGAGCGGCAGTATCGCGCCAACCGCGAGGACGAGCAGTGGGCGGGCCACAAGTGGCAGGACCTCATCGTCTACGAGGTCCACGCCAAGGGCTTCACCGCGGACCCCGCAAGCGGCGTGCGCTTCCCGGGCACCTACCGGGGCATGGGCGAGAAGGCCGACTACTTCAAGGACCTGGGCATCACCGCCGTGGAGCTGCTCCCCATCCACGAGAAGCCGCTGGATGGCGGCTACTGGGGCTACCAGACCATCAACTTCTTCGCGCCGGAGGTCTCCTACGCCGCGCACAAGCTGCCCCACCAGGTCATCGACGAGTTCAAGTGGATGGTGGAGGAGCTGCACAAGCGCGACATCGAGGTCATCGTCGACGTCGTCTACAACCACACCGGCGAGGGCGGGCTGTGGCGCGAGAAGCTGGAGTCCGACGACGTGCTGCCCGGTGAGCCGCTGGACTCGCTGGACCCGGCGGAGGTCGCGGGCCTGTACTCATTCCGCGGAATCGACAACCAGGCGTACTACGGGCTCAACGGCGACCGGCGCACGTACTGGAACAACACGGGCGTGGGCAACCAGACGCGGCCCAACCACCGCCCCATGCGCAAGCTCATCATCGACAGCCTGCGCTTCTACGTCGAAGAGCTGCACGTGGACGGCTTCCGCTTCGACCTGGCGCCCATCCTCGGCGAGAGAGATCAGGACTACAACCGCTGGGACGACCCGAAGAACACGGTGCTGCAGGAGATCATCGACGACCCGGTGCTCCAGAAGTACAACACCCGCATCATCGCGGAGCCCTGGAGCGCGGGCGGCTGGTACTGCATGCCCATGGGCGAGTTCCCCAACTCGCTCACCCAGCCGGGCAACGGCTGGTACGAGTGGAACGGCCGCTTCCGCGACTGGTGGCGCGCGTTCATCAACCGCGACGACTGGAAGCTCAACTCCAACGAGGGCTCGCTGTGCGGGCGCCCCGGCTCCGCGGACGGCGCCTTCCTGATGTACGGCAGCAAGGAGTGGTACGTGCGCAACGGGCGCCGGCCGTACCACTCGATGAACTTCATCACCGTGCACGACGGCTTCACGCTCTACGACTTGTTCGCGTACGAGGTGAAGCAGAACAAGTGCGGGCCGCTGAACCCGGTGTGCTGTGACACGCCCAACAGCCCCTTCTGCGACAAGGTCAGCGGCGAGGACCACAACCGCTCGCGCAACTGGGGCCCCATCGGCGACGCGCGCGCGGAGAGCATGCGCCGGCAGATGATGCGCAACGCCTTCATGGCGATGATGGTCAGCCACGGCACGCCGATGATTCTCGGCGGCGACGAGTGGATGCGCACGCAGCTGGGCAACAACAACGCCTACTCCACGCGCGCGGACAACCCCTTCAACTGGTACCAGTGGGGCGCGTACCTCGCGCGCGACGAGCGCCACCGGATGTACGAGTTCGTCAAGGCCGCCATCCGCCTGCGCAAGGAGCACGCCTACGCCTTCGCGCCGCCCGACTACGAGAAGGGCTCGCCGCTGGTGTGGAAGAGCGCACAGAACAGCGAGGAGGTGGGCTGGGACACCAAGCAGCTGATGATGCACTACCCGGACACGACGCACGGCCCGGAGCTGGTGGTGCTCATCAACATGGAGCCGCGCGCGGTGGAGTTCACCCTGCCGCCCGGGCGTCAGTGGAAGCGGCTCATCGACACGCAGGCGTACTTCGACAGCCCCGAGTACCTGTCCGCCACGGGCCTGGACCCGAGGGCCACGGGCAACTCGTGGCTGGACGCGCCGTCCCCGGTGACGGGGGCGACCTACGGGGTGCCGGAGCGGACCATCGTCGTCCTGCGCGCGGAGTAGGGGCAGGCAGGCGAGGTGCGCTATAAGCGGGGCCCGTCCATGCGAGTCCTGCCAGCGCGCCTCGGCGCCCTCCTGTTGCTCCTCATCCCGCTCGTCACCCTGGCCGACGCCACGAGGGACCGCTTCGGCGCCGCGGGCTACTTCCGCATCATGACCCGCCCGGACTTCTCGGGCGGCTCCGGCCAGCTGGGCTACTACTGGCTCTACGGCCGGCTCCTCAACGAGAGCCCCTACGGTGAGCTCAACCTGCGCCTGGACGTGCTCCAGGCCGCGCCGGGCTCCGACGAGGTCTGGGCGGAGGTGCACTCGCGCTTCTCCGGCACCTCGTTCCGCTCCGCGGACCCGGGCAACGGCTCGTTCCTCAACTTCCGCGCCGACTACCTCTTCGTGCGCGCGGGCAACATCCTGCTGGACCGCGTGACGTGGCAGCTGGGCACGCTCGAGGACCGCTGGAATGACTTGCACATCTACGACCAGCGTCCGGCGACGCTGCTCTGGGACACGGTGGGCCTGTCGGGCACGTACCAGGGCGACCGCTACGACGTGCTGCTCGCGGTGGGTGACAGCGGCTACACGCTCAGGCCCCAGAAGTACAACACGGTGCTCACGGGCGCCGCGTCCTTCCGCTACCGGCTGATTCCCGGGCACCTGGAGGTCGGCCTGCGCGGCCAGCTGGGCTACGAGCCCAAGGTGCGGGGCAACCGCAACGCGCTCTACCGCTCGGAGTACGTCAACTACGAGGACTACGTGCGCCGGGAGGTGGTCCAGCGCTACTTCGAGGCCAACCCGGGCCTGGAGGACTACCTGGTGCCGGACCTGGCGCCCAGGAGCGCGCTGTCCTACCGCGCCATCGGCTACGTGGGCTTCGGCGGGCTGGGGCCGCTCATCTGGGACAACCTCTACCTCACGTTCGAGAAGAAGCACCCGGACCAGGCGTACACGGAGCGCTACCGCAACCGCGACTGGACGGTGTTCATCGCGGACCAGACCGACGAGCGCTACGAGGCGTCGCTCGGCAACGAGGCGTACATCAAGCTCATCCCCGACAAGCTCGAGGCGCTGTGGGGCGTGTGGCTGGGCTACGCCTACAACAACGACAACGCCATCAAGCCGGGCGACGACGACCGCATCATCGCGTCCACGGTGGTGCGCCTTCAGTACTTCCTCACCGAGCGCGTGCACCTCCTGATGGAGACGAGCATCGCTCGCGAGAAGAGCCAGAACGGCAACGCGTACCGCAACCACGTGGACTCGGTGTTCACCAGCACGCGCGGCATCCCCGACGCGCGCGGCCTGGAGTTCGGCGACAGCGACACGCGCGACACGTGGCAGGGCAAGGTGGGCGTGGTGCTCAACCCCACCGGCCGCGGCATCTACGCGCGCCCCAGCCTGCGCCTGTTGTACGGCTTGCAGTACTCGTCGCAGCACGCGGCGTTCGGCAACTCGTTCGTGGACAGCCTGAACCAGTACAACCAGTACGTCGGCCCCGAGCGCCACTGGCACTCGGTGGTCGCCATCGAGGCCGAAGGATGGTTCTGAGACAGCGGTGGTTGTGGTCCCTCGTCCTCGCGCTGGTGGCCTCGGGCTGCCTGAAGCGGCAGGGGCCTCCGGTGCTGGCGCCGGAAGGGACCGTGGTGGCGGTGGCGTACATCCGCGACGACGCGCGGCGCGGCGCGGTGGCCAACGTGCCGGAGGGCGTGCGTCAGCGCGTGGCGGAGGTGCTGGCCAAGAGAAACCTCCAGGCGCGTGAGGTTCCCTACGACGAGTACGCCGCCGAGTTCGCGAAGGTGACGGACACGCAGCGCCGCTTCGCGATGCTCAAGGCCCGCGCCGGAGACGCGCCGCTGCTGCTCCTGGTGGAGACGCGGGTGACGTTCTTCGGGCAGGTGGGCGGGCGCTTCTCGTGGGACGTGTACGTGAAGACCACGGCCAACCGCGCCACGTCCTCGCTGGAGGCCACGAGCGACTCGACGGACTACGGCGCCGCGCTCCAGTTCGACCAGCAGCGCGAGGATGACGCGCAGCTGGAGGTGGCCCGGCAGATTTCGGGGCAGGCGGGCGCGCTGTTCGACTCGTTCCTCGCCTCGCCCATGCTGGTGCCGTCCACGGACGGTGGCCCGGGACTGGTGCCCGGTCTGTCGGCGCCCGCCGGAGAGGGAATCGAGCCGGGCACGAGCACGCCCACCGAGCCGCCTCCGCCGCCGAAGCCCGAGCAGCGGCCCGAGCCCAAGCCGTACCGGGGTGAGTGGACGCCGCCGGAAGGGGACGCCATCTACTTCGTGATGGTGGACCGCTTCGCCAACGGGGACGTGAAGAACGACGGGGTGGTGGATGCGAAGGACGCGCAGGCCTTTCACGGCGGAGACCTGCGTGGCGTCATCGACCGACTGGACGGGCTCAAGGCGCTCGGTGTCCGCACGGTGTGGCTTTCACCCGTCTTCCAGATGCGGACCGACAAGTTCTACGGATACGGCGCCTTCCACGGCTACTGGGTGGAGGACTTCGGCCGGGTGGAGCCGCGCTTCGGTGACGAGGCCCTGCTGAAGGAGCTGTCCGCGGAGCTGCGCCGCCGCGACATGCGCCTGGTGCTGGACGTGGTGCTCAACCACGTGGGCCCGGAGACTCGGCTCACGCGCGAGCAGCCGAAGTGGTTCCACGGGCTGGGGCCCATCGAGAACTGGAGCGACTCGCGCGAGCTGGTGATGCGCGACGTGCACGGGCTGCCGGACCTGGCGGTGGAGCAGGAGGAGGTCTACCAGCACCTGCTCTCGCACTCGCTGAAGTGGGTGGACACCGTGAAGCCCGCGGGCTTCCGGCTGGACGCCGTCAAGCACCTGCCCATGGACTTCTGGGCCCGCTACAACGACGACCTGCGCGCGCACGCGGGCAAGGACTTCCTGCTGCTGGGCGAGCTGCTCGACGGCGACCCGGTGCTGCTGGCGCGGGTGAGGAAGGAGGGCCGCTTCGGGACGATGTTCGACTTCCCGCTGGCCTTCGGTCTGGTGGATGTCTTCTGCCGGGGGCGCTCGCCGGCGCACCTGGGGGCCATCCTGTTCAATGACCGCTTCCATTCGTCACCGCAGTCGCTGGTGACGCTCCTGGACAACCACGACCTGCCCCGGGTGATGAGCGAGTGCGGCGGGGACGTGGAGAAGGTGAAGCGGGCGCTGGCGATGCAACTGCTGGCGCGCGGCGTGCCGTCGCTGACGTACGGAGTCGAAGAGGGGCTCACCGGCGCCAAGGAGCCGGAGAACCGGGGCGACATGCGCTTCACGCCGGACCATCCGCTGCGCGCGTGGATCACCCAGCTCCTGGAGTTGCGACGGGGCAGCGAGGCCCTCCAGCGTGGCGAGACGATGGTGCTCGCCGCCCGGGAGGACCTCTTCGCCTACGCGCGCGTGACGCCGGATGAGGCCGTCTTCATCGGCATCAACACCGGGACGAAGGCCCGCTACGTGTTCCTGCCGCACGAGCTGAACACGACCCGGTACTCCGTCTACCATTATTCCGTTCACCTGCCCGCGCTCGACCAGCCCATGATGCCGCGCGAGCTCGTGTTCCTCCCCGCCTCGTCCGAGTACTCCCTTGTCCTGATGCTGCCGAACCAGGTGACGGTGGTGTCGCTGAAGCCTCCCGAGGCGGGTCGCTACGCGGCCCTGGCGGAGCTGGCGCGCCGGCAATGGCGGGGTGAGGGCGCCCGGCGCACGGTGGTGTTGGAGACTGAGGACCCCACCGTGCGGGTGGTGGGCGGCGGCCCGGAGCTGGGCGACTGGCGGCCCGAGCGCTCGCTGGGTCCGCGAGACGGCGTCATCACACTCTCCCTGCCCGTGGGTGGGGTCTTCGAGTACAAGCTCGTCCGGGACCAGGGCTCGGGGAAGTTCTCCTGGGAGGGCGGCCGCAACCGCCTCCTGTTCGTCCCCGACCACAACTATGGCGACGCGCGCGCCGAAGACCCCCTGCGGGTGCGAGTGACCTGGGAGAATCGCTCCGACGACCCGGGACCCTTCCTCCTGCGCTGCCCCCTGGCGATGCACGATGCGTGCATCGATTGAATGAGAGCCTGACGTGAACGACCGACTCCTCCGCGCCGCGCGCCGCCAGCCCACCGACACCACGCCCGTGTGGCTCATGCGCCAGGCTGGCCGCTACCTGCCCGAGTACCGGGCCATCCGCGGCAACATCGCCTTCCTGGACCTGTGCAAGCATCCGGACCTGGCCGCCGAAGTCACGGTGCAGCCGGTGACGCGGCTGGGCGTGGACGCGGCCATCATCTTCTCCGACATCCTCATCCCCGTGGAGGCCATGGGCATCCACCTGGAGCTGGGGGACAAGGGGCCGCACTTCCCGACGCCCGTGCGCACCGCGGCGGACATCGACAAGCTGGGCGTGCCGGACCCCGTGGAGGGCACGGGCTTCGTGGCGGAGGCCATCCGCCGCACGCGCAAGGCGCTCAACGACTCGGTGCCCGTCATCGGCTTCGCGGGCGCGCCCTTCACGCTGGCCGCGTACATGGTGGAGGGCGGCGGCTCCAAGAGCTACATCCTCATCAAGCGGCTGATGTTCGAGCAGCCGGAGCTGGCGCACCGCCTGTTCGGCAAGCTCACCGACACGCTCATCCCGTACCTCAAGATGCAGGTGGAGGCGGGGGCGAGCATCGTTCAAATCTTCGACTCGTGGGGCGGCGAGCTGTCGCCGTGGGACTACGAGCGCTTCTGTCTGCCGTACCTGACGCGCATGGTGTCGGAGCTGAAGGCCACGGGCGTGCCCGTCATCGTCTTCGGCGTGGGCATGTCCACGCACCTGCCGCTGCTCAAGCGCACGGGCGCGGACGTGGTGGGCCTGGACTGGACGCTGCCCATGGACGAGGGCCGCAAGGTGCTGGGTCCGGACGTCGCCGTGCAGGGCAACCTGGACCCCTTGCACCTGTTCCTGCCGCGCGAGGAGCTGGAGGGCCGCGTGAAGGACATCCTCCTGCGCGCGGGGCCCGTGGGGCACATCTTCAACCTGGGCCACGGCATCCTCCCGCCCACGGACCCGGAGGCCGCGAAGTTCGCCGTCGAGGCCGTGCACCGACTGGGCACGGCGCTGCGTCAGGGCACGCTCAAGCCGTAGCGGTTTCCCGCACGTCGGCGTGGTTCCTCCACGCGCGCGGACGTAACCGGACACGCCACAGTTCGCTCGGACTGTGGCGTGGAATGTCTCGCCGCGAGGTCCTCGAGCGGCGCGTCATCCTCTGACGGACGGGAGGGCATGGCGGTTGCTCAGTGGCCGGCCGCGGCGCGCCCTTCCTTCTTCTCGACCTGGAGTTCTCCGACGTGGCCTGGCGCGGCCGAACCCGCCACACCCCGAGGAACTCCATGTCTTCGCCTCATCCCCGAGTCCACTTCAGCACCGTCTTCAGCATGCTCGCCCTCCTGGCTGTCACCTGGGGCGGCGCCGCGCGCGCGCAGACCTTCACCCACGGCATCGCGGACAACTTCGCCGCGCCGACCGAGCCGGTGTCGCCCAGCACGGGCATGCTCAACTACATCGCCGCGAACTACACCTATCCCGGCTCGCGTCCGTTCGACGACATGAGCATCGACCGGTGGTTCGCCACCACCTTCACCAACCTGCGCCGGCTGGGCCCCATCTGCGGCGCCACGCTGCGCATGGTGGTGCGCAACGGTGACACCAACGACTCCATGGGCCTGCTCTTCATGGGCCCCGCGGGCACTCAGCTGGCCACGGGCTGGGGCGCGTCGCTGGCGAGCCTGGGCATCCCGCTCTACGGCTCCGGCACCGTCTCGCTGAACCTGGCCGCGCTGCCCGGCGGCGTGAACCTCATCCCCACCCTCAACGCGCAGGGCTTCGTGGATGTCTTCGCCCAGGATGACTCGGCGGTGGACTTCGTCACGCTCGTCGTCACGCAGTGCCGCGTGGACGTGTACTCGAAGGACAACGGCGGCGACTTCGGCAACACGCCGACGGTGGACCCCATCTGGGTGAGCCCGGACATCCGCGTGTGCCAGAACGCCGGCTGCGTGGGCCACCAGAACCCGGAGTTCGGCCAGACGAACTACGTCTACGTCACGCTGCGCAACAACGGCCCGCTCGTGCCCGTGGGCAACACGGCCAGCGGCACGCTGCACGTCTACTACACGGGCTCGGGTGGCGCGGCGCTGTGGCCCATGGACTGGGCGCCCATCGGCTCCATCTCCGTGGGCAGCATCGCCCCGGGCGCCAACGTGGAGGTGATGGTGCCGTGGAATGGCGTGCCCGCGCCGGGCCACTACTGCCTGCTGACGCGCTGGGTGTCCTCGCAGGACCCGATGACGCTGGTGGAGGCGACCAACTCCAACACGCTCAACAACACGCGCTGGAACAACAACCTGGCGTGGAAGAACGTGAACGTCGTCAACCTGTCGCCCTTCGCGCCCGTGCGTGACTTCGACTTCCGCGTGCGCAACCTGCTGCGCGACAGGCCGAGCCTGGCGCACCTGGAGATCCGCAACGGCGACGTGGACCTGCCGTCCTTCCTGGAGCGTGGACAGGTGCTCGTCACGCTGCCCTCCGAGCTGTGGGACCGCTGGGGCCACGAGGGCCAGGGCTTCGAGGTGGTGGGCGAGCAGACCGTGCGCATCGTCAATCCACAGGGCGCCCGGCTGGACGGCCTGTGGCTGGACCCGGACGGCGCGCACCACGTCAACGTGCGCTTCGTCTCGCAGGGCACCGCCGTGGAGCAGGGCCGCTTCGCCGTCGAGGTGGTGCAGCACTCGGCCAGCCCCGAGCAGCCCGACAAGGTCGAGGAGGCGGGCGGTGTCCGCTTCGACATCGTCCTGGGACCGCAGGCCGACGGAAAGAAGTAGCGAAGGCGTATCCCTCGCGTGAGTGAGGGACGACTGAAGCACACGGGGCGGAGGACTCACCCCCTCCGCCCCGTGGCTCCCTCGCCGGAGGAGGGAGCGCGCGCCAAGTGCTCGCGGATTGACTCTTGAGTCAACAGAGGGTTGACGCGCCGCATCAGCGCTCATTAGAAGTGCCCCACTCGACGTCCAGGAGGGTGAGGCACACATGGCAAGCCAGAAGCGCAACAGTCACCGGAGGGTGGCCATCGTCCGGGGGCTGCGGACGCCGTTCGTGAAGGCGGGCACGGTGTTCTCCGGGCTCACCGCGCTGGACCTGGGACGGATGGTGGTCCAGGAGCTGGTGCAGCGCTCGGACCTGGACCCGAACGTCATCGACCAGCTCGTCTTCGGGCAGGTGATTCCGACGCTGACGGGGCCGTCCATCGCGCGCGAGGTGGTCATCGCGGCGGGGCTGCCGCTCCAGATTGAAGCGGCCACGGTGACGCGCGCGTGCGCGACGTCCATCCAGGCGCTGACGACGGCGGGCAACGCGATTGCGCTGGGCTACTCGGACGTGGCCATCGCCGGAGGCACCGAGGCGATGTCGGACCCGCCGGTGTTCACCAGCCGGCCCCTGGCGCACGCGCTGGCGGCGGCGTCCAAGGGGCGCTCGCTGGGCGAGAAGCTCAAGCCCTTCCAGAAGCTCAAGGCGCAAGATTTGGTGCCCGTGCCGCCCGCCATCGCCGAGTACTCCACGGGCCTGTCCATGGGGGAGAGCGCGGAGAAGATGGCGAAGGAGAACGGCATCTCCCGCGAGGAGCAGGACCGCATCGCGCTCTCGTCGCACAAGAACGCGGCGGCGGCGTGGAAGGACGGCCGCTTCGACGACGAGGTGATGCACGTGTCGGTGCCGCCGAAGTACGAGCAGACGGCCACGCGCGACAACATCATCCGCGAGGACACCAGCCTGGAGGCGCTGGGCAAGCTCAAGCCGGTGTTCGACCGGAAGTACGGCACGGTGACGGCGGGCAACGCGTCGCCGCTGACGGACGGCGCGGCGGCGCTGCTGCTGATGAGCGAGGAGCGGGCGCGGGAGCTGGGGTACGAGCCGCTGGGCTACCTGCGCTCGTATGCGTACGCGGCCACGGACCCGGGCGACCAGCTGCTGCAGGGCCCGGTGTACGCGGTGCCCACGGCGCTGGCGCGCGCGGGGCTGAAGCTGTCGGACATCGACCTCGTCGAGATGCACGAGGCGTTCGCCGCGCAGGTGGCGAGCAACCTCCAGGCGCTGGCGTCGAAGAGCTTCGCGAAGAAGGCGGGCTGGGCGGAGCCGGTGGGGGAGGTGGACCGCGAGCGGCTGAACGTGACGGGCGGCTCCATCGCCATCGGTCATCCCTTCGGGGCGACGGGGGCGCGCATCGTCACGCAGGCCCTCAACGAGCTGAAGCGTCGGAACAAGAACACGGTGATGTGCACCGTCTGCGCCGCCAGCGGCCTGGGCGGCGTGGTGGTCCTGGAGCGTGCGTGATGGCCATCCAACTCGAAGAGCTTCAGGCGAAGCAGGGCTTCTCCCTCCAGGTCGAGGACGGCGTCGCCGTCGTCACGTTCGACCTGCCGGACTCCGCCGTGAACACGCTGAGCCCGGAGGTGGGCGCGGCGTTCTCCCGGCTGCTGGAGGAGGCGGAGCGCGAGGCCGACGTGAAGGCCCTGGTGTTCATCTCCGGCAAGAAGGACAGCTTCGTCGCAGGGGCGAAGATTGACTACCTCCAGACGCTGAAGACGGCGGAGGAGGCCACCGCGATGAGCCAGCAGGGGCAGGCGGGGTTCGACCGGCTGGAGGCCTTCCCCAAGCCTGTCGTGGCTGCCATCCACGGCGCGTGTCTGGGCGGCGGGCTGGAGTGGGCGCTGGCGTGCCACTACCGCATCGCCACGGACAGCCCGAAGACGACGCTCGGTCTTCCGGAGGTGCAGCTGGGCCTGATTCCGGGCGCGGGCGGGACGCAGCGGCTGCCCGCGCTCATCGGTGCGCAGGCGGCGCTGGACCTCATCCTCACGGGCAAGAACGTCAAGCCGGCGAAGGCCCGCAAGCTGGGCATCGTCGACGAGGTGGTGCCGGTGCCCATCCTGCGCGCCATCGCGGTGCGGCGCGCGAGGGAACTGGCGGCGGGCACGCTCAAGCCGGTGCGCGCGCACGGCCAGGGCCTGAAGTCGGTGGGGCAGAAGAAGGGGCTCGCGGGCTTCTTCCAGGGGCTGGCGAACAAGGAGCTGTGGGCGGAGGTGGCGCTGGAGGACAACCCGCTGGGGCGCAAGGTCCTCTTCGATGCGGCCCGGAAGCAGCTGCTCAAGAAGACGCGCGGCAAGTACCCCGCTCCGGAGAAGGCCCTGCGGGTGGTGCGCACGGGCCTGGAGTCCGGGCGCGAGGCGGGGCTGGCGGCCGAGGCGAAGGCGTTCGGCGAGCTGGTGATGTCGGACGTCTCCAAGCGGCTGGTGGAGGTGTTCTTCGCGACGACGGCGCTGAAGAAGGAGAACGGCACGTCGGACGCGAGCGTGAAGCCGCGCGAGGTGAAGAAGGTCGCGGTGCTGGGCGGCGGGCTGATGGGCGGCGGCATCGCCTACGTGGCCGGCGTGCTGCAGGGCGCGCAGGTGCGCGTGAAGGACAAGGACGACGCGGGCGTGGCGCGCGCGCTCAAGCAGGTGCAGGGCATCCTGGACGAGCGCGTGAAGAGGCGCTCGCTCACCTGGCGCGAGGCGGCGGCGAAGCAGGCGCGAATCACCGCGGGCACCGACTACAGCGGCTTCAAGTCGGCGGACCTGGTCATCGAGGCGGTGTTCGAGGACCTGAAGCTCAAGCACCGCATCCTCGCGGAGGTGGAGGCCGTCACCGGCCCCGACGCCATCTTCGCGTCCAACACCTCCAGCATCCCGATTACGGAGCTGGCCAAGGGCAGCAAGCGGCCCGCCCAGGTCATCGGCATGCATTACTTCAGCCCGGTCAACAAGATGCCGCTCTTGGAGATCATCACCCACGCGGGCACGGCGGACCAGGTGACGGCCACGTGCGTGGAGGTGGGGCGCAAGCAGGGCAAGACGGTCATCGTCGTCAACGACGGGCCGGGCTTCTACACCTCGCGCATACTCGCGCCGTACCTGAACGAGGCCGCGTACCTGCTGGCCGAGGGCGCGGACATCGCCGCCCTGGACAAGGCGCTGGTGGAGTTCGGCTTCCCGGTGGGGCCGATGACGCTGCTGGACGAGGTGGGCATCGACGTGGCCCACAAGGTCAGCCCCATGATGGAGGCGGCCTTCGGCAAGCGCATGGTGGCGCCCAAGGCGCTGGACGGCGTGGTGGCCGACGGCCGGCTGGGCCGCAAGAGCCAGAAGGGCTTCTACCTCTACGAGAACGGAAAGAAGAAAGAGGTGGACCCCACCGTTTACGGCCTGTTGCCGCACGGCAAGGAGCGCAAGGGCTTCGACGCCTCGGAGATGGCGGAGCGGCTGGTGCTGCAGATGGTGAACGAGGCCATCCGCTGCCTGGGCGAGGGCATCCTCCGCAGCGCGCGCGACGGCGACGTGGGGGCCATCTTTGGCCTGGGCTTCCCGCCGTTCCTCGGCGGTCCGTTCCACTACGCGGACGCGCGGGGGCTCTCGGAGGTGCTGCGCAAGCTGGAGCACTACCAGGACAAGCTGGGGGAGCGCTTCACGCCCGCGCCGCTCCTGGTGGAGATGGTCAAGGAAGGCAAGACGTTCTACCCGCGCTGAGGCGTGGGGTCCCGCCGCTCCGGTGCTTGACCGGGGCGGCGTTCTGGGACCAGCCTGCCGGCCGAATGGCCCGCTCCGCGTCTCGCACCATCGCCCTGGTCGTCCTGGTCGCCGTCCTGCTCTGCAGCGCCGCCGCCGCGGCCGGGGCGTGGCGCTACTTCCACAAGAATCCGCAGAACCCCGTCGTGCGGCTCGACGAGTACGTCACCATGGGGTGGGTGGCGTGGGATTCGAGCTGGTACATGCGGATTGCCCAGGACGGCTACCAGTACACCCCGGGCGAGCAGAGCTCGGTGGCCTTCTTCCCGCTCTACCCGCTGCTCATCCGCGCGGTGGAGACCCTGGGGCCCAACGTCTACCAGGCGGGGGTGCTCATCACGCTGCTGTGCGGTCCGCTCGCGCTGGTGATGTTCACGCGCTGGGCCAGGCTGCTCGCGGACGAGGACACCGCGCTCAAGGCGGGCCTCTTGATGGCGATGTACCCGTTCACGATGTACTTCTACGGGGCCATGTATTCGGACGCGCTGTTCGTCCTGCTGGTGGTGACGTCCTTCGTGCTCCTGGAGAAGGGGCACCTGGGGCCGGCGGTGCTGGTGGCGGCGGTGGCCACGGCGGCACGGCCCGTGGCGCCCGCGGTGGTGCTGGGACTGCTCGTGCGCAGGCTCGAGTGGAAGCACGCGCGGGGCGAGAAGTGGACCGCGGTGGACTTCCTGCCGGTGCTCTCGGGGGTGGGGTTCGGCTGCTACATGCTCTACCTGTGGCACCAGTTCGGAGACCCGTTCGCCTTCGTGAAGGTGCAGGGCGCGGCGGGGTGGGCGCAGACGCCGGGGTGGAGGACGTGGCTGAAGGTGTCGTGGTTCGAGCACGTGGTGCTCAACCCCACGGACAAGCGCGAGGCGTTCCGGCTGGCGGCGCACGCGTTCTTCACGCTCCTGGCGCTCGCGCTGGTGTGGCCCACGCGCAAGCTGCTCGGGTGGGGGTACGCCGTCTACGTGCTGGCCATCGTCGGGCTGCCCGCGTGGTCCACGAAGGACTTCATGGGGATGGGGCGGTATCTGCTGTCGTCGTTCCCTGTGTTCCTGACGGGGGCGATGCTCTTGCGTGAGCGGCCGCGCGTGCTCCAGGGGGCGCTGGCGGTGGGCGCGGTGTCGTTGCTCGTGTTGTCGTGGGCGTTCGGCGCGGACTACTACATCTCATGAGCACGCTCCTCGACGAGGCCCTCGCGCTGTACTCCCGGCTGCCCGCGGCCGAGCGGTTCCACGTGCATGCGCGCGCGTCGTCGGCGCCGCTGCTCGCGGTGGTGGAGCGTATGCCCGCCGGTGGCACGGTGGCGGACATCGGCTGTGGACACGGGTTGTTGTCCGCGCTGCTGGCGCTGTCGGACCCGAAGCGGGAGGTGCACGCGGTGGACCCGGACCCGCGCAAGGTGGGGTGGGCGCGCGAGGCGCTCGCGGGGCTGCCGCGGGTGAGGCTGGCGGAGGGGACGGTGGAGGAGGTGCTGGCGCCCGCGCTGCCGGGGAGGTGCGAGGCGGCGGTGGTGTGCGACGTGCTCTATCTGTTGCCCGAGGAGAAGTGGCCCGGCTTCCTGCGCACGACGCGCGGGCTGCTTCGCCCCGGTGGGCGCCTGTTGTTGAAGGAGGTGGAGGGGGATGGCTCCTGGAAGCACCGCAAGGCGCTGGCGCAGGAGTGGGTGATGGTGTCGCTCCTGGGGCGCACGAAGGCGAGCGGGGGCATGGTGCTCAAGCCTCGCTCGGCGATGCGAGCGCTCTTGGAGGACGCGGGCTTCACGGTGCGCGAGGTGGTGGACCTGGGACGTGGCTACACCACACCGCACGTGCTCTACGTCGCGGAGGCGAGTGCTCCGTAGTCGCTGGGGCCTCACGGTGCGCGAGGTGGTGGAGTCGTGGCGTCGGGCGCCACGACGTCCTGTGTGCGCTACGTCCGCGGAGGCGGAGTCCCCTCGGCGGGCACAGGGGCGAGGTGAATACGCCGCGCCGTAGAGCGCCATCGCACCGAGGCGCGCGTTGCTCATGCGAGGTGGCTGCAACGCGCGCAACCATGCGCAGCGGAGGCGCGGGGCATCCACGCCATCGCACGTGCGCTACGTCGGGGAGGCGAGCGTCCCGTAGGAGTGGAGCTGGATGCCTCGCTCGGCGAGCCGCGCCTTCACTCGCGCGCTGGTGAGCGCCTCCAGCTCCGCCTGCCAGGCGTAGGTCCACGCCGGGTCCTCGGGCACCTGCGGTGTGCCCTCTCCGGGGTGACAACCCACCTCGAAGTCGCCCGCCGGCATCGCGTCCAGCACCGTCAGCAGCGCGGCCTCATCCAACCGGCCCGCCTCGAACACGCCGCCCGCGCTCACCCTACGCACGCCGTGCCGAGCCCGGGGCGCCGTGCGCGCCAGCACCGTGAGCAGCGTCGTCTTCAGCGCGGGGCCCGGCGTGCGCAGCCACCGCGCGCGGGGCAGGGCGTCCGGCCAGCGCACGGGCAGCTTCTCCCTCGCGGCCATCGCCTCGACCAGCGGCCGGATACCGGGCAGCAGGTGCAGGTGCTGATGCCCGTCCAGGTGGTCCACCTCCACGCCCAGCTCTCGCGCGCGTCGAAGCTGCGACTCCAGCTCCAGCTCCACCTCCGCGCGCCGCACCTTCCCCGTCAGCCACGCCTTCGCGAACTCCGCCCAGCTCGCCCGCAGCCGCCCGTCCGGCGCCACCGTGGGGACCTGGTGAGCGCCCGCCGCGGGCTCGAGCCGCGTGGACAGCGCCAGATGCAACCCCACCGCGAGCCCCTGCCCACGAGCGCGCGCCGCCGCCTCGGGCGCCGTCGGCCCCATGGCGAGCAGCGTGGCGCTGGTGACGATTCCCTCGCGGTTCGCGCGCAGGATGCCCGCGTCCAGGGACGGGTGCAGCCCCAGGTCATCCGCGTTGACGATGAGGCGCCGGGGCCGCGTGCTCACGGACGACTCAGCCCCGCGCCGAGCGGCTGTTCGCGGTGCGCAGCGGCTGCACCGACGGCGGCAGGCGCACCGGCTGCGACGGCGGCGCGGGCGTGCGCGTCTCCGGGTAGAGCTTCACCAGCTCCTTCACCATCTTCACGATGACCGACGGCGAGGCCAGCGTGGACACGCCACGCGTGCGCGGGAAGTAGTCCACGCCCATCTGGAACACGCGGAAGCCCTTGCGGATGGCCTTCACCACCAGCTCCGCGTCGATGAACGAGCCCTGGCTCTTCAGCTCCATCGACTCCAGCACCCGCCGGTGCATCACCTTGAAGCTGAAGTTGACGTCCTTGATCTGGATGTCGAACAGCGCCCGGATGAGCATGTTGTAGACGAACGAGTAGACGATGCGCTTGGGGCCCTCGCTCGTGCGGTCGAACCGGAAGGCGCAGATCATGTCCGCCTCCAGGTAGTCCATCAGGTGCAGCGAGCGCTCCAGCTCCCGCAGGTCCCACGGCAGGTCGATGTCCGAGTAGACGACGATGTCCTTGGTCGAGGCCGCCAGCCCCGTGCGCATCGCCCCACCCAGCTTCAGGTTCACCGGATGGTTGATGACCCGCAGCTGCGGAATCCGCTTCGCCATCCCTTCCGCAATCTCCTGCGTGCGGTCCGTCGACGCGTCGTTGACCACGATGATCTCGAAGTCGTCCGTCAGCTGCGGCAGCGCCTCCAGCGCCCGACTCACCGCCCGCTCCACGTAGTCCTCCTCGTTCCATGCGGGGAGGAAGAGGCTGATGCTGGGGTACTTGGCCACGACGGACCTCGATGCTCGGAGAAGGGGATTCCGGGCGGCTCGGTAGCAAGGCCCGGGTCCTAAATCAATCAGGGGGCTCCCACTCGCGAACACCCCTGTGCTACCGTGGAATCACCATTTTACGGGGACACTGTGACCTCTAGGCCTCATACCCTGCTGGTGGTGGATGAAGCGGAGTCAACCCTGGCCCGCCTCGCGAGGGCCCTCGGTCCGGAGGACTACTGCCTCCGTCTGATTTCCCCGGGCCCGGAGGTGGGCCGGCTGGCGAGGGAGGTGGACCTGGTGGTGTGGGTGGGCGGAAGACAGGTCACCGGTGACTGGCTCGACAAGCTGCTGGGCCAGGAGGGCCCGCCAGGTCCTCCGGTGATGGTTCTGACCCCCCGGGAACCTCGCGAGTCTTGGCTGGAGGCGCTCACCCGCGGCGCCGAGGTCATGTTCGACCCATGGGACGTGGAAGAATTACGGGCGCGGGTGGCCCGGTGCCTGACGGTCCACGCCCGATTTTCGCAGCTGTCCAACCAGGTGGGTGAGCTGCAGCGGCTGTCCTCGACGGACGGGCTGACGGGGGTCCACAACCACCGCCACTTCCAGGAGCGGCTGCGCGAGGAGTTCCGCCGGGCCCAGCGCTACGACGACCCGCTGTCGCTCATCCTCATGGACCTGGACCACTTCAAGCAGGTCAACGACAGGCACGGCCACACCACGGGGGACGGCGTCCTGAGAGAGGTGGCGGCGGCCCTCCAGCAGAGCGTGCGGGAGACCGACCTGGTGGCCCGCTACGGAGGGGAGGAGTTCGCCGTCCTGCTGCCGCGCACCCACCTGACGGGCGCGCTCACCGTGGCGGAGCGTGTGCGCAAGGACCTGGCGACCCTGCAGGTAGGGCCCCAGGGCTCGCTCCGGGTGACGGCGTCACTGGGCCTCTCCAGCTTCCCACACCGCACGGTCCTCAGCCCCGAGCAGCTGCTGCTCACCGCCGACGAGGCCCTCTACCGGGCCAAGGCGGAGGGCAGGGACAGGGTCTGCCTCCACTCTCAAATGCCCCTGTTGCCGCCCAATCCCTCGCAGGGCGAGTGACCTGGGTCAAAGACCCTGGGGTCGTCTTGACCCACAATGGTATGGGGAGTCTAGGATGACCCCGCTCCTCGATTGTCGGGGAGTCGAATCATCCCGTGATTCCATGGGTTTGCGGCGCCCCACCGGCTGGCAGACACATTGCAAATGTCATGGGACGGAAACAATCCCATGGGCCCCCTCGCCGCACAGATAACCCAGACGGAAGCAGCGCCGCGCGGGCGGCTGCTGCTCGTGGACGACGAGGAGAACATCCTCAAGTCCATCCGGCGGGTGCTGCGCCGGGGGGACTGGGACATCGAGACGGCGACGGACGCGGAGCAGGCGCTGCGCACGGTGGAGGCGTTCCGCCCCGAGGTCGTCATCTCCGACTTCCGGATGCCGGGCATGAACGGGGTGGAGTTCCTCACCCGGGTGAAGCAGCAGGAGCCGCGCGCCCAGCGCATCATGCTCACCGGCCAGGCGGACCAGCAGGCCATCGAAGAGGCCATCAATCGCTCGGAGATCTTCCGCTTCATCTCCAAGCCCTGGAACGACAGCCACCTGGTGCTGACGGTCAAGAGCGCGTTCGAGCAGTACGCGCTGCAGGCGGAGAACGAGCGGCTGTACCGGGTGACGACGGCGCAGAACGCGGAGCTGAAGCTGCTCAACGCGGACCTGGAGGAGCGCGTCGCCCAGCGCACGCGGATGCTCAGCCAGGCCAAGCGCGAGTGGGAGCTGTCGTTCGACTGCATGGAGACGCCGCTGTGCGTGGTGCGCGGGCGCGACTTCGCGGTGCGGCGGGCGAACCTGGCGTACGCGCACGTGGCGGGGCGCTCCATCGAGCAGATTCCGTCCGACATGGCCTGCTACCGGTATCTCTTCGGTCGCAACGAGCCGTGCACGGGCTGCCCGTTGCCGGCGGCGATGGAGAGCGGCAAGGGCGCGCGCGGAGAGGTGCAGCAGGGGGGCAGGACGTACGTGGTGGCCGCCTACCCCATGGCGGGGGACGAGCGGGTGGTGTGCACCTATCGCGACGTCACCGAGGAGCAGGCGATGACGCGCCGGCTCATCGAGACGGAGAAGATGGCGGCGGTGGGGCAGCTGGCGGGGGGCGTGGCGCATGAAATCAACAATCCGCTGGGGGGCATCCTGGCCTTCGCCCAGCTCATGTCCCGCGACGCGGGCCGCAGCGACGCGGACCTGGAGTCCCTGGGGCTGATTGAAGAGAGCGCGCTGCGGTGCAAGCGCATCGTCGAGAGCCTGCTGAAGTTCAGCCGGCACAGCCGCGTGGAGGACCGGCGGCTGTTCGACTTGTCGCGGTGCGTGGAGGACGCGGCGGTGCTCTTCCGGGCGCAGCTGAAGACGACGCCGCGCGCGGAGCTGTCGCTCGATTTGAAGGACGGGCTTCCGAAGGTTTATGGCGACCCGGGCACGCTCGCGCAGGTGGTGTTGAACCTGCTGCAGAACGGCCTGCAGGCGCTTCCAGAGCGTGTAGGCCAGCTCAAGCTGGAGACGGGCCGTGAGGGTGACCGCTGCTTCTTCGCGGTGACCGACACGGGGTGCGGCATCGAGGAGAAGCACCTGCCGCGCATCTTCGAGCCCTCCTTCACCACCAAACCCCCCGGTGAAGGCACCGGGCTGGGCCTGTCCATCGCGTACCGCATCGTCCAGGACCACGGGGGCAGCTTCCACGTCGACACCCAGGTGGGCGCCGGCTCCCGTTTCACCGTCTTCCTGCCCATTCCCCTGCAGCTCGAGAGGTTGCCGTGAACCAAGTCAAGCGCGCCAAAGTCCTCGTCGTGGATGACGATTCGGTCGTCCTCAAGGCCGTGACGCAGATTCTCCAGCGCGAGGGCCACCCGGTGGTGGCCATTGATGACGCGGTGGAAGGTCTGACGGCGGCCAAGGACCCGACCATCGACGTCGTCGTCCTGGACATCAAGATGCCGAACCTGTCCGGCATGGACCTGCTCCGCGGCATCAAGGCCGAGCGTCCGGACGTGGAGGTCATCATGATGACGGCCTTCGCCACCGTGGAGACGGCGGTGGAGGCGGTGAAGGCGGGCGCGTACGACTACCTCACCAAGCCGTTCGAGAACATCGACGAGGTGAGCCTCACGGTGGCCAAGGCGGCCGAGCGCAAGGCGCTCAAGGACCGCACCCGCGCGCTGGAAGAGGCGCTCACCGTGCGCAGCCAGTTCGAGGACCTCATCGGCCAGTCGCCGCAGATGCGCTCGGTGTTCAAGCTGGTGGAGACGGTGAGCCACTCCACGGCCACGGTGCTCATCCAGGGTGAGAGCGGCACGGGCAAGGAGCTGGTGGCGCGCGCCATCCACTACCGCAGCTCGCGCAAGGACAAGCCGTTCGTCGCCGTCAACTGCTCGGCGCTGACGGAGACGCTGCTGGAGAGCGAGCTGTTCGGCCACGTGAAGGGCAGCTTCACGGGCGCCACGGGCAACAAGAAGGGCCTGTTCGAGGCGGCCGACGGCGGCACCATCTTCCTGGACGAGATTGGCGACGTGCCGCCGGCGACCCAGGTGCGTCTGCTCCGCGTCCTCCAGGAGGGCGAGGTCAAGCGGGTGGGCGCCAACGAGCCGGTGAAGGTGGACGTGCGCGTCATCGCGGCCACGCACGTGGACCTGTCGCGGGCGAAGGAGCAGGGCAAGTTCCGCGAGGACCTGTTCTACCGGCTCAACGTCATCACCATCGACCTGCCGCCGCTGCGGGACCGTCCGCAGGACGTGCCGCTGCTGGCGCACCACTTCCTGAAGCTGTACGCGTCCAAGGCGGACAAGAAGGTGACGGGCATCTCCCCGCGCGCGATGGAGGCCCTGACCTGCAACCGTTGGACGGGCAACGTGCGCGAGCTGGAGAACGTCATCGAGCGCGCGGTGGTGCTGACGGGCAATGACGTCATCGACGTGGAGGATTTGCCGCCCGGCTTCCAGTCGGCGCCTCAGGCCGACTCGGCGGTGGAGGTGTTCAGCCTGGCGCACCTGCCGTACGCGCAGGCCAAGCGCCTGGCGATGCGGGCGTTCGAGCGGCGCTACCTGTCGGCGCTCCTGGAGAAGAACAACCAGAACGTCTCCAGCGCGGCGCGCGCCGCGGGCGTGGACCGCTCCAACTTCCGCCGGCTGCTCAAGCAGTACGAGGTGGCGGGCCGCTCCATGAAGCCGCGCGTCCTCAAGGACGACGAGGGCGCTGAGCCGCTCGAGGCCGCGTCGTAGTCGCGACGGGACGAACTGGATGAACTCCTGGCGCTGGTGAGGGACTCCCTCACCGGCGCCTGTTCGTTTCGGAGGGCTGGTTTCTCGGGAAGTGGGGACTCCTGGCTCGGAAGAGCCTTACGAAGTGGCTCTTTTGAGCCCTTGAGCCCCCAGCAGGTCACTTCTCTGGCAACCACCAGAGTTGATTGCCGCTGCGGAGTGTCTTCTCCAGCCACGCGCCGAAAGAGGGGGCAATCTCTTCCACCCTTCGGGGGAAGGCCTCGTGCCATGCATCAAGGATGCGGTACGGCTTGCCGGGCCGGGCCACGTCGATGAGGTTGTAGTCGGAGTCCCCGAGATAGATGAGCGTCCACCAGGACGAGGCGCCCATTGCGTCGTCGTCCGTACCTCGCATGGCCACGCGTGCGCGCCGGATTTCCTCGAGTGGGAGGATGCGAAACTTCTCGTCCGGGCGAGGCTCGAACAGGGTGGCCCCGTCGAAGCACGAGTAGAAGGCGCGCAGGTCGTCATCAAGGCGCCAGCCGACCCGGGCCTCGAACGCGGCAATCTGCCTGGGTGTCGCCGGGGCATTGGGAAAGTGGCTGGCCGCCACCTCTTCGAGTAGCGCGCGCATGTGTCAGTCCGAGTATGGCCGGTCCGGGCCCGGGGTGCGCCAGCGGGGATGGCCCGCGTAGCACTGGGGGTAGGCCTCGTTGATGACCTGGTGGACTTCCGGGTGCATGGGCAGCACGTTGTTGCGTGCTGTCGGATGCCCTCCGTGGAGCAGGTCGTGGATATGGTGGCCGGGCCAGTTATCCCCACCGGGGATACGCGGCCATGCTCCGAACTCCTCGGTCCAGGCGTTGCGGTAGCCTTGTCGCGCGCCATTCCACACACGTCGGAGTGCGGACGCGTCGGGCACTTCCGCGTAGTCGCAGCAGCAGTGGGTGATGGCAAGCCGTCCGCCGGCTTCCGCCGGAAGCAGGAGGAATCGGCCGCGCCAGTCGCCCTTGATGTCCGCGAGCCAGATGCACCCTTTGAGGGTATGGCCTTCGCCCGCGCACCGCGCCTCGCAACGACGCCAGAACGCGGCCGAGCAAGACCAGGGGCCGTAGTAGATGCTTGTCGTGAGTTGACCCCCACCGGGGCCGGGCACCGGGGGGCCGACCCACTTGGCGGATGCGGGTGGGCCAACTGCTCCAACTGTCGCGGAGCCGCATGCGGATGACAGAAGCACAAGGAGTAGCGCGCACAATCGCCGACGCATTGAAACGAGTTTAACCAGTATTCATTGGGCGTGAGAAGCTCTGCTCACGGACGCGACCCTGACGGAGTGGAGCCGCGAAGCGCCCTCGCCACCGTCCTCCGGGGACGTCTCGTAAGCGCACCTCTGAAAGGCTCACTCGCCGTCTTCACCCGGTTCGCGTGTCCTCTCCGCGAGCTGGCGCTGGATGTCCTCGTACCGCTCCGCCAGTCGCGCCTCCTCGCCGTTGCGAGTCGGCGTGTAGAAGCTCCGTGAGCGCAGCTCGTCGGGCAGGTAGTCCTCGGGGACGTAGTTGCCCTCGAAGTTGTGCGGGTACTTGTAGCCGCCGCCGTAGCCCAGCGACTTCATCAGCTTCGTGGGCGCGTTGCGCAGGTGCATCGGCACGGGCAGCGCGCCCTCCTTCGTCACGGCCTCGCGCGCGGACGTGTACGCCGTCAGCACCGCGTTCGACTTGGGCGCCAGCGCCAGGTACGTGACGGCCTGCGTGAGCGGCAGCGTGCCCTCCGGCAGGCCCACCAACTGGAACGCCCTCAGCGCGTCCACCGCCACGCTCAGCGCGCGCGGGTCCGCGTTGCCGATGTCCTCCGACGCGAAGATGACCATGCGCCGGAACAGGAAGATGGGGTCCTCGCCCGCCTCCAGCATCCGCGCCATCCAGTACAGCGCCCCATCCACGTCACTGCCGCGCATCGATTTGATGAAGGCGCTGATGACGTTGTAGTGCTCCTCGCCGCCCTTGTCGTACAGCAGCGTCTTCTGCTGGAGCGCCTCCTCCGCGGCCTTGCGGTCCACGTGTGCCCCCGCATGCGCCGCGGCCACCTCCAGCCCCGTCAGCGCCTTGCGCGCATCCCCGCCCGCCGACGCCGCCAGGAACTCCAGCGCGTCGTCGTCCGCCGTCACCCGTCCTCCCAACCCGCGCGTGTCCAAGAGCGCTCGACGCAGGAGCGCCACCAGTTCCTCGTCCTCCAACCCGCGCAGCGTGACGACCCGACAGCGAGACAGCAGCGCCGCGTTCACCTCGAACGAGGGGTTCTCCGTCGTCGCGCCGATGAGCGTCACCGTGCCCTTCTCCACGTGGGGCAGCAGCGCGTCCTGCTGCGCCTTGTTGAAGCGGTGGATTTCGTCGATGAACAGGAACGTCCGCTGGCGATGCAGGTTCCAGCGCTCCTGCGCCCGCGCCACCGTCTCGCGGATGTCCTTCACCCCCGCGAGCACCGCCGACACCGAATCGAACGCGGCGCCCGTCGAGCGCGCCACCAGCCAGGCGAGCGTCGTCTTGCCCGTGCCGGGAGGACCCCAGAGGATGAGGCTCGGGACCTGGTCCGCCTCTAGCGCCCGACGCAGGAACCGGCCCTCGCCCGTGAGGTGCTCCTGACCGACGAACTCATCCAGGGCGCGCGGTCGCATGCGCTCGGCGAGGGGCGCCCGGCGGGCCTGCTCCTGCTGTCCTGCGTGTTCGAAGAGGTCCATGGACGCCTCAAAGCTAGCGCCCCGGAGGCGGGCCTGCCGGGGCGTCTGTCCGGTGGGCGGGACCTTCGATAATTCAGGGGAGCGCCCGGGCGCCTGGCTGGATTATGAAGCAGGCTGCGTGCAGACCCTCGTCATCGTCGCGAAGAAGGACAACCCCGAGGCGGTGGCCCTGGCGTCCCGCATCCGCGAGACCTACCCGCACCTCACCGTCCTGGGAGACCGCTCCCTGGCCCACGAGCTGGGCTGGCCCCGCGTGGAGGACCGCGAGCTGGCGTCGCGCGCGGACCTCACGGTGGTGCTCGGCGGGGACGGCACCCTCATCTACGCGGCGCGGCTGCTCGGCGGACGCGGGGTGCCCATCCTCGGCGTCAACCTGGGCAGCCTGGGCTTCATGACCGAGGTCCCCGTCGAGGAGCTGTTCACCACGCTGGAGGAAGTGCTCGCGGGCCGCTTCCAGGTGGACTCGCGCATGAAGCTCACCTGCCGGCTGATTCGCGGCGGACGCGTGCTCATCGAGGACGAAATCCTCAACGACGTGGTCATCAACAAGGGCGCGCTGGCGCGCATCGCCGACCACGAGACCTCCATCGATGGTGTGCCCATCACCACGTACAAGGCGGACGGCGTCATCCTCGCCACGCCCACGGGCTCCACCGCGTACTCGCTGTCCGCCGGCGGCCCCATCGTCCACCCGTCCGTGGACTGCACGGTGCTCTCGCCCATCTGCTCGCACGCGCTCACCCAGCGCTCCATCGTCGTGCCCGCCGACCGCACCATCCGCATCACCCTGCGCAGCGAGACGGCCGACACGTACCTGACGCTGGATGGCCAGACGGGCCACGGCCTGCAGGGCGGTGACTGCATCGAGGTGGTGCGCTCGGCCAACCGGGTCAACCTGGTGCGAAACCCGCGCGTGGCCTACTTCTCCATCCTCCGGCAGAAGCTCCACTGGGGCGAGCGCTGACGGACGCTCCGTGTTCCTGTTCCTCTCGAAGGTGCTGGACCTGTTCCTGGCGCCGCTCACCTGGGCGCTGCTGCTCATCCTCGTGAGCTGGCTGCCCCGGCTGCGCCCCGCGCTCGCCCGAGGGCTCCTCGTCTCCGGCATCCTGGTGCTCTACGTCTTCTCCACCGAGGCGATGTCCACGCTCTTGACGTACCAGGTGGAGGAGGGGGCCCACGACACGTTCCAGCCCGGCGAGCCCTACGACGCCGTCATCGTCCTGGGCGGAGGGCTGGACCCCTCCGCGACGGAGCGCTCGGGGCGGCTCGAGTTCAACGCCGCGCCGGAGCGCATCCTCCGGGGCTATGACTTGATGCGCGAGGGACATGCCCGCTTCGTGCTCATCTCCGGCGGCTCGCTGGACCCTCGCCCCACGGCGGTGGTGGAGGCGGACGTGCTCTCGCGCATGCTCCAGGACTGGGGCATCCCCGCCGAGCGCATCGTCACCGAGGGCAAGAGCCGCAACACGCGCGAGAACGCGGTGGAGTCCGCGCGCATCATCCAGGAGCGCGGCTGGAAGCGGCTGCTGCTGGTGACGAGCGCGGCCCACATGCCCCGGGCGCAGGGGTGCTTCGCCGCGGTGGGCCTGCGCCCGGACACGCTGCCGGTGGACGCGAGGATGCCGGCCTTCCGCATGGGCCGGCTCGGGTGGCTGCCCCGCGCCGGGGCGCTGTCGCAGAGCACGGACGTGCTCCGGGAGCTCGCGGGGCGCGTCGTCTACCGGCTCCGGGGTTGGACTTCGCCCTGACGTGTCAGCCCGCGGCGAGTCGTCGAGGCACCTCTTCCACGGGGGCGGTGCGCTGGACGGCCTCCTCCCGCAGCCACGCGAGCGTCGTCAGCCGGTCCTCGTCGAGGATGCGCTGGGTGGTGACGCGGTCCGGGTAGCAGCGCATGAACATGTGCGTGAAGTGCGTGCCGTAGTGGATGAACTCGTCGCGCGTGGGGTCCTTCAGCGGGCGGACGCAGGCCTCGAAGTGGGGCTCGTGGAAGTACGCCATCGCGAAGCGCTCGCGTGAGGCGAGCACCACCTTGTGCGGCGTCGACAGCAGATAGCCCCGCGTGAGGAACTGCAGGATGTCGCCGGGGAACACCGTCAGCACGTCGGGGACGGGCTTCACGAAGGTCCACGGCTCGTCGTGCTCGTACATGCCCGCGGAGCTCTCGCCCGGCAGCCAGTTGCGCTTGCGCGGCTCGCCCTCGACGGGCGGGCGGACCCACAGGCCGCCCACGTCGTCCTGCGCGGCGATGACGAGCATGCCGTAGTCCGTGTGCGCGCCGATGCCCCGCGTCGTTGCGGGGGAGCGTGCGGGAAAGCGCAGCACGCGCATGTGATGCCAGCCGTCCTTCGTCAGCGCGGTGAGCGCGCCGATGTCCAGGCCCAGTCCCAGCGCGGCGAGCCGCAGCAGCCGCTCCCCCGCGGAGCCGAGCTCCTCGGTGTGCGCCTTCATGCCCAGCCGATAGGCCTCATCCGGCCAGGGCGCGGGGCCATGGCAGGGCCAGCCGGACTGCACGCGCGCGTCGGTGAGGGGCACGTCCTTGCAGACGGTGAAGACCTCCGAGTAGTCGGCCTCGCCCGCGGTCAGCTCCTCGCCGGAGGCGACGTAGCCCGAGTACGTCGAGTCACTCACGCAGCGCTGCTTCTCCTCCAAGGGCTGGCGGAAGAAGCGCCGGCTCAGCTCGAAGGCGTGACGGGCCTTGTCCGCCTGCGCGGGGCTCATGCGAATCTGGAAGATGCCGTCGCGTCGCCAGGCTCGAATCATCGCGAGCCCGAGCGCGACATCGGCTTCACTTCCACTCACGACGTGCGGCAAACGGAATGTCTCCAACTCGGCCATGGGCGCTCCCGGGTGGGGGTGGGCTGGGGGCGCTCCCGGAAACAAGCTGGCCGAGTCGGAAGATGCGACGGGGGCGCTCCGCCGGCGCGCGAGTGGAGCAATCCCTCGCGTTCATCGCCAGACACGGGGCCAAATCCACCCAGGTTTCGGGGGGGCAGATTGTCGGGAAGTGGATGCGAGGGCGCGCGAATTCCGCCGGGGGTTTATTTCAGGGGAGGCGAGGGTCGGCGCGCGTCGTGTGAGAGCGTCGCGCCATCCAGGCGGACGATGCGGCCCTCGGCCTTCGCGCGCGGCGCGGGCTTGCCCGAGTGCAGCGCCTGCGCGAGCAGGTCCAGCGGCGTGCGCCCGTCCTTCATCGCGGGCGTGGAGGGCAGCCCCTTGAGCATGTCGTAGCCGTCCTTGCCGCTGGTGAGGAAGCTCAGCGTGGCGAGCCGGTACGTGGCCGCGTCGTCGAGCGGCTTGCCGTTCACCTTCACGTCGACGACGCGCGAGCCCGGCGGCTTGCGTGCGTCGAAGGTGAAGCGCATGCCGGAGACCTGGAGGAAGCGGCCGGGGCGCGCGTCCTCGCGGCTCAGGCTGACGCCGTTCTCCAGCGCGGCGCGCAGCGTGGCGCCGGGGATTTCCACCACCACCAGCTCGTCGGTGTAGGGCATCAGCGCGTGCAGGTCCCTGCGCGTGAGCGTGCCGGCGGGGAGGATGGTGTCGGCGCGCAGCGCGCCCCCGTTGACGAAGGCCACCTCGGCGCCGGCCGCCTCGCGGAAGATGTCCGCGACGAGCGAGCCCAGGTTCGTCTCGCGCGAGCGCACCTGCGTGCCGCGGGCGTCGAGCGCCACGGGCGTCCTGCCCACCGGCTCCGCGAGCCTGGCGAACAGCGCCTCGTAGGGCTTCATGGCCGCGTTGAACTCCGCGTCCTCGGGTACCTTCTTCGTGACGGGCAGCCGCGCCCAGGACAGCTTGCGCACCTTGCCCGTGGCCGTGTCCACGTCCAGCGTGAGCCGGCCCAGCTCCAGCGCGTCCGCGGGCACCTTGAAGATGGGCGTGCCGGCGGTGCGGTCATTGGCGCCCACGTGGTCATGTCCCCCCAGGATGGCGTCGACCTTCACGCACTTCGCCAGCTGCCGGTCCTGCGCCAGCTCCAGGTGTGTCAGGCCCACCACCACCTGCGCCCCGTCCTCGCGCAGCTTCGCCACCGCCTCCCGCGCCGCCTGGCAGAAGTCGGTGAACAGCGTGTCGGGCCCGGCCTTCGTCGAGGTCTTGGTCTCCGGCAGCACCACGCCGAACAGGCCCACGCGGACGCCACCCAGCTCCCGCACCTCGTACGCCTTGACGCCCTCGAACAGCGTGCCCGTCTTCCCGTCGACGACGTTGGCGCCCAGCCAGGTGAAGCGCGACTGGCGGATGCGCTCCTTCAGCACGTCGTCGCCGAAGTCGAACTCGTGGTTGCCCAGCACCGCCACGTCCAGGCCGAGCGCGTTCCACGCGTCCACCATGTGCCGACCCTTGAGCGCCTGGTCGTCCACCTCCAGCAGCGACTCCACCGACGGGGACAGCGTGTCGCCGCCCAGCAGCGTCAGCACGTGCGGGGACTCGCTCAGCACCCGCTTGCGCAGCGTGGCCACCCGCGCCAGGCCCCCCCGGCCCCCGTGCTCCTGCTGGGGCTGCACCTGGTACACGTCCGCCAGGTGGAGCAACGTCAGGCGCGTGGTGCCCGAGGGCGCCGCGCCCTGGCCGAGGCCCGGGGCCAGCGTCAGCAGCAGCGCGAGCGGCAGGAGCAGGGCCCCACGTCGGGCCAGCGCTGTCGTCGTCGTCATCGCGAGTCGTTCTCCAGGGGCGCCCGCACGGCGCCGGGCTCGCCGGAGTAGCGCACTCACGCGACGAACGCGAGCACACCCGCCTTCACCTCAGGCCCCTGAGTCACGACCATCCCAGGACAGCCAGGAAAGTCGCCGCAGTGTGTCATGGGTGAAAGTTACAGAAATCTGATGAAGCCGGTTTGCCCGTACTTCACAGCGATTGCTAGGACCCGCCCTGAACAACCCTAGGGAGGTCGTCACCATGCGACACAACACGTGGAGCGCGCTGCTGTTGGCCGGCTTGTTGGGCTGCGGCGAGAGCGCGCTCGAGCATCAACAGCGCTCCGGCGAGGAGACAGCGGAGGTCGTTCAGCGGCTCGGCCCGTCGAGTCGTCCGGGCATGGGCGCCACCATCTATTCGGGGGGCGTGACGTTCCGCACGTGGGCGCCGCTGGCGCAGAAGGTCTTCGTCGCGGGCGACTTCAGCGGCTGGGGGTGGGTGGAGCTGGGCGGCGAGGGCAACGGCAACTTCTCCGGCGACGTGGCGGGCGCGGTGAAGGGGCAGAAATACAAGTTCGTCACGCGCAACCAGTGGGGCGGCGACGCGTGGCGCGCGGACCCGCGCTCGGCGTGGCAGGAGAACTCCACGGGCGCCAGCATCATCTACGACCAGGGCGAGTACTGGTGGAACGCGCAGCAGTACAGCACGCCGGGCTTCAACGAGATGGTCATCTACGAGATGCACGTGGGCACGTTCCACGACTCTCCGGGCTGGGGGCCGGGCAACTGGACCAGCGCCATCGCGAAGCTCGACTACCTGCGGGATTTGGGCATCAACATGGTGAAGGTGATGCCGGCGTACGAGTTCGCCGGCGACTTCTCCTGGGGCTACAACGTGGCCTTCCCGTTCGCGCCGGAGAGCGCGTACGGCTCGCCCAACGACATGAAGCGCTTCGTGGACGAGGCGCACTACCGGGGCATCGGCGTCATCTTCGACGTGGTGCACAACCACTGGGGGCCGAGCGACCTGCCCATGTGGTGCTTCAGCGGTGACTGCCTGGGCAACGGCGGTGAGTACTTCTTCACCGACAACCGCAAGTCCACGCCGTGGGGCGATACGCGCCCGGACTACGGCCGCGCCGAGGTGCGCGCGTACATCCGCGACTCGATGATGAACCTGCTCGACAACTTCCGCGGCGACGGCCTGCGCTGGGACGCGACGAAGTACATGCGCACCATCGACGGCTCGGGCGACATCTCGTCGGCGTGGCAGGTGTTCCGCTCGGTCAACCGGGAGATCAACGCGAACAAGCCCTGGAAGATCTCCATCGCGGAGGACTTCGGTGGCGGAGACTCCATCACCAACGACGCGACGAGCGACTTCGCGGGCGGCGCGGGCTTCGACGCGCAGTGGACCGCGGAGTTCGTGCACCCCATCCGCGCGGCGGTCATCGAGCAGAACGACGCCAACCGGAACATGAACGCGGTGCGTGACGCGATCACCCAGCGCTTCAGCGGGCGCTCTCACGCGCGCATCATCTACTCGGAGAGCCACGACGAGGTGGCCAACGGCCATGCCCGCGTGCCGGAGGAGATCTGGCCGGGCAACGCGGGGAGCTGGGCGGCGAAGAAGCGCTCCACGCTGGCCGCGGGCATCACCATGACGTCGCCGGGCATCCCGATGATCTTCCAGGGCCAGGAGATTCTGGAGGACGGCTTCTTCGCGGACGGAGACCCGGTGGACTGGGGCAAGCTCTCCACCTACGGCGGCATCCACAACCTGTACCGCGACCTCATCCGCCTGCGCCGCAACTGGAGCAACAACACGCGCGGCCTGCGCGGCGGCAACGTCAACGTCCACCACGTGAACAACTCCGGCAAGGTGATTGCCTATCACCGGTGGGAGAACGGCGGCCCGGGAGACGACGTCATCATCGTGGCCAACTTCAGCGGGACGTACTTCCCCAGCTACAACATCGGCTTCCCCCGCACGGGCACCTGGTACCTGCGCTTCAACAGCGACTGGAACGGGTACTCGGGGGACTTCGGCAACACCGCGTCGGCGAACACCACGGCGTACGGCGGGGCCAAGGACGGCATGGGCAACAACGCGTCCTTCGCGATTGGGCCCTACTCACTGCTCATCTTCTCGCAGTAACGCTTGAGGAACGTCCCGGGCGCCCGGAGTCAGGCGGGCGCCCGGAGGCTCCTCACACGGTGTAGCGGCGGCCCTGCTGGAGCGGCTCGATGACGCTCGCGGCCGTGTCGAAGTCGTCCGGGTAGTGGATGAGGCGCATGCGGGCGCGCAGTCCCTCCGGCAGCGCGGCGAGCTTCTCGTAGGGCGTGTGCACGCCGTAGTTCGTCTCGTGGATGACCAGGTCCGCGCGCGACAGCCAGTCGATGAGGCCCTCGTCGAAGGCGGTGTCGGCGCTGTAGCCCAGGCACCGGCCTCCGGCGTGGATGCGCAGCGCGGTGGTGGGCACGTGGTGGTACGTCATCCGCGCCTCGATGAGGAAGGGCCCGTGGCGCACGGCCGACTCGGTGGAGAGGGGCGTGTGCTCGAAGTAGTCCTCGAAGTGCTTGGGGTTGGGGGCCTCGCCGCGCTTCTCGATGAGGCACTCCATGCCCGCGGCCAGGTGGCCCTCCCACAGGCGCTCGGCGACGTCCGGGTGCGCGAGCAGCTCCAGCTTCTTTCGCAGGATGAAGAAGGAGAAGTAGCCCAGGCCCTCCAGGCCCGAGGAGTGGTCCGCGTGCAGGTGGGTGAGGGCCACGGCGCTGACGCGGTCCACGTCCAGCGGGACGCCGGACGTCAGTGACGCCTCGCGCATCATCTTCCGGATGGGGTGGGGACAGTCGATGAGGAGGACCTGGTCGTCGACCTCCACGGCCAGGCACGAGGAGTAGTGGAGCGCGGAGAAGGCGTCACCGACACCCAGGGGGATGAAAGTCATGCTCATGGCTGGCTCCGGTGGGACGGGTGGAGGCGCTCGCGCAGCTTCGCCGCGACGGCGGGAGGACAGAAGTCGGAAACGTCCTCGCCCCGGAGGACGCGCGCCTTGAGGCCGCTGCTGCTCACCTCGGCGAGGTGGGCTTCCGCGGGGAGGAAGAGGGTGGCGATTTCGGGCGCGAGCACGCGGTTGTTGTGCGCGAGCTCCGTCTCGAACTGGGCGTCGGTCGCGCCCCGGACACCTCGGAGCAGGACGCTGGCGCCGATGGCCCGCGCGTAGTCGACGATGAGCCCCTCGGTCCACGCCACGGTGACGTTGGGGTGGGGGGCCACGGCCTCTCGCACCAGGGCGACGCGCTCGTCGGGGGACAGGAGCGTGTTCTTCGCGGGGTTGATGGCGACGATGACGACGACGTGGCCGAACAGTCGCGCGGCCTGGCGGACGACGGACAGGTGCCCGGCGGTGACGGGGTCGAAGCTGCCTGCGTAGACGGCGATGGTCATGGCGACACCTCGGGTGCTCCGGGCGTGAGCGCGTGGGACGGGGGGAAGGCGACGGTGACGAAGAAGGTGCCCGCGACGCAGAGGGCCGCGGCCAGGAGGAAGTGGCCCGTGTAGCCGAGGGCCTGTGCGCTGAAGCCGCTGAGGGCCGCGGCGGCGCCGGTGGCGAGCACGACGAGCGAGGCCTGCACGGTGTAGTCGGTGGCGGCGTGGTCGGGCCGGCAGACGTCCATCATCGCGGTGAAGACGGCGGCGGTGGCCATGCCGCTGGCCACGTGCTCCACGGCGCAGACGGCGGTGAGCCAGGGCAGGCCCGACACGGTGCCGCTGGAGACGAGCGCGTACAGCAGCACCGCGGTGGCCTGGATGGCGCCGAACAGGAGCAGGGCCCGCTTGCGTCCGAGTCGCACCACGAGGCTGCCGCCGACAAGCGCGCCCACCAGGCCCGCGGTGAAGCCCACGCCCCCGAGCAGCCACGCGATGTCGGTGAGCGTCAGGCCCCGGTCGACCAGGAAGGTGCGCAGCATGCCGGTGGCCAGCGCTTCACCGGCCTTGTAGACGACGAGCAGGGCGAGCCATGTCCCCGCTCCCGGGCGATGCACCCACCAGCCGAGTCCCAGGCTCACGCGGGGCGGGGGCTCGGAGGGAGGCTCGCGGTAGAGGGCCACGGGGATGGTGGCGACGAGCAGGATGAGGCCGAGGGCCATGAGGGTGGGGCGCCAGCCGGCGGCATCGAAGACGGCGAGCATCACGCCGCCGCCCAGGATCATGCCCACGCGGTAGGCGGCCACCTGCACGCCGTTGCCCCAGCCGCGCTCGGAGGGGGACAGCAGCGTCACCGCGAGCCCGTCGGTCGCCACGTCCTGCGTGGCCGCGAGCAGGTTGACGCCGAGCACCGCGGCGAACAGGACCTGCGTGCTCACGGTCGTCTCCGGCAGCGCGAGCGAGAGCAGCAGGCCCGCGCTCAGGCACTGGAGCGGGAGGATGTAGCCGCGCCGGAGGCCCCAGCGCGCCGAGCCGTACCGGTCCATGTACGGCGCCCACAGGAACTTCAGCGCCCACGGGAGCGCGAGCAGGTGCGACAGGCCGATGGCGGGCAGCGACAGACCCTGGTGGCGCAGCAGCACCGGGAGCGCCTGGGTGAAGAAGCCGAAGGGCAGGCCCTGCGAGAGGTAGAGGCTCGACAGGAGCCCGAGCTTCGTCACCGTGCCCAGGTGGGGGCTCGCGACGAGGCTCGCTCCAGGGAGCATCGTGGAGGATGGGAGTGTGTCTTCACGCCCGGCGGGCGGGGTGTGGAGGGCGCTCATGCGAGCCTCCCCTCGGACAAGGCAGCGCGCGACGTCGTGTCGCGGCGGCATGTCGATGCGATGCGCCGGGCGAGGGCCGCGCCGTGCATGGGCCCTGTGTCCTGGGTGGAGTCGCAGCGCGCGGTGCCGGGCTCCTGGCCACCGGTCGATGGGGGGAGGAGCGGGCTCATGCCTCCTCCCCATCCAGCACCCCCGCGGCCATGCGCTTCACGGTGTTCGCGGCCGTGCCCGCGGGCACCAGGCCCGGCGCACTGGCCGAGAGCACGAAGTAGCCCTGGACCGCCGCGAAGAGCCCCGCCGCCAGGGCCCGCGCCTTTCGCTTGCCCACGCTCGCCGCGACCAGCGACTCCAGCTGCTCCAGGTCCGCGCGCACCACCTGCTCATAGGCCGCGCGGACCTCGGGCTGACGGATGGCCTCCGCGCTGATGGTGACCCAGCCCGCGACCGCGCTCGTGTCCGCGTCGGGCCCCAGCGAGAGGAACGCGTCCACGAACGCGTCCACGCGGCCTCGGCTGTCCTCGGGCGGGAGCTTCGCGAGCTTCGCCGCCACCCGCGCACGGCCGCGCGCCGCGAGCTGCTCCACCAGGACGAGCAGAATCTCCTGCTTGTCGCTGAAGTGGTAGTGCACCAGCCCCGGGCTCAGCCCCGCCGCCTTCGCGATTTCGTTGACCGAGGCCCGCTCGTAGCCCCGCTCGGACATCACGCGCAAAAGGCCGGCGACGATCTGCTGGCGGCGCTCCTCGGTGTTGGACGGACGGGGCATGGTGGCCTTGTTTATTGGTTGTGTGACCAACTTATAAACAGGCGAGCGGGTGACGTCAACCCGTCCTCTGGGAGGGGGCTCACCGTGGGGTGGAGAGGTCCCCCGTCTGGACCGCGGTGCGCCGCCCGGAGACGAGCGCCTGGATTCCCGCCGCCACCAGCTCCGGCACCTCCAGCGAGGGCAGGTGGCTGACGGCGGGGAGCTTCATCACGTGGAACCCCGGGTGCTGTACGCCGAAGGCCACCTGGGTCTCCAGGTACTCGTGCGCGTCCGGCTGCGCGTACAGGTGTAACGTGGGCGTGGGCGGATTCAGTCCCGCGAGCGCGCGCAGGGGCGAGCCCTCCCGGGCATAGGCCGCCGCGATTTCGCGCGCCGCGCGGGCCCACATCTCCTCGGAGAACTCGAGCATGTCCTCGTGGATGACGCGCAGCACGTCCTCGTGCTCCACGCCGCGCGTCCACTCCTTGAACAGCGCGTCGCGCGTGCGTCCCCAGCGCTCCGACATGAGACCGCGCAGCGTCGCGAGGAAGGGCGGTGGCGGCTCGGTGACAATCCAGTCCAGCAGGACGAGCTGGGGAACCCGCTCCGCGCCCAGCTCCCGGCGCAGCTCCAGTCCGAAGAAGCCCGCGTGGGACACCGTCACCGGCACCACCTGCTTCGCGCCGCTGGCCTCCACCACGGCCTTCAGGTCCTCGAGCACCGTGCCGCTGTCGAAGTCGCCCTCGCCTTGCTCGGAGTCGCCGTGGCCCCGCAGGTCGACACAGAGGACGCGGTGTCGCGCGGCGCTCAGGGGGACCAGGGACGCGAAGACCTCCCGGCGCGTGCACCAGCCGGGGATGAAGAGCAGCGTGGGCTCGCCCTCGCCGACGTCGTCGTAGCGGATGCGGGCATCGCCGGTGGAGCGCACCTCGGGCATGTCTCCCCCTGTGGAACGAGGCTTCTCGTCAGAGGGTGGATACCTGAACGGAGCGTCGCAGCAGGCGAGCGGGGAAGGGGCGGGGGCCCGGGTCGGCCCTTGCCTCAGAACGTCAGCAGGCTCGTCACGGGCGTCGGCGCCAGGCGTTTGCCGCCGTCGAGGAAGCCCAGGTGGATGAGGAAGCTGAAGCCGACCAGCTCTCCACCCAGCCGCTTCACGAGCCGCCCCGTGGCCTCCGCGGTGCCGCCCGTGGCGAGGACGTCATCCACCACCAGCACGCGCTCACCCGGGGCCAGGGCGTCCTCGTGTATCTCCAGGCCGTCCGCGCCGTACTCCAGCGAGTAGCGCTCGACGACGGAGCGGTAGGGCAGCTTGCCCGGCTTGCGCGCGGGGACGAAGCCCGCGCCCAGCGCGAGGGCCATGGGCGCGCCCAGCAGGAAGCCCCGCGCCTCGACGCCCACCACCTTGGAGATGTGCTGTCCCCGGAAGGGCGCGGACATGGCGTTGATGACGCGGCCGAACAGCCTCGGGTCGGCCAGCACGGGGGTGATGTCCTTGAAGACGATGCCGGGCTTGGGGAAGTCCGGCACGTCGCGCAGGCTGGACTTCAGGTCATCGACGAGGGTGGTGTCGGCGAGGCTCGCGGCGGGCAGGGGCATGGGAAGAGCTCGGGGTTGACGCAGTGAGGGGGCCGCCGTCCGTCCAGCGCGGCCAACAGGTTGTCCACCGCCATGGAGGCCATGCGCCCCCGGGTGGCGTGCGTGGCGCTGGCGATGTGGGGCGCCAGCAGGACGTTGGGCAGGCCCAGCAGCGGACTGTCCTGGGGCAGCGGCTCGGGGTCCGTCACGTCCAGGGCCGCGCCGCCCAGGCGGCCCTCGCGCAGGGCCTCGACGAGCGCGTCCGGGTCCACCACGCCGCCGCGCGCGGTGTTGACGAGCAGCGCCCCGGGCTTCATCGCCGCCAGCTCCGCGCGCCCCACCCAGTGCCGCGTCTGGGGCGTCAGCGGCACGTGCAGGGTGAGGATGTCCGCCTCGGAGAGCAGCGTGGCCTTGTCCACGCGCCGGGCCCCCGTCTCCTGCTCCAGCGCGGGCCTGGGCTCGCGGCTCACATAGAGGATGCGCATCCCGAAGCCCCTCGCGCGCCGGGCCAC
Source organism: Myxococcus sp. AB025B (assembly GCF_006518215.1). Classification (NCBI taxonomy): domain Bacteria; kingdom Pseudomonadati; phylum Myxococcota; class Myxococcia; order Myxococcales; family Myxococcaceae; genus Myxococcus; species Myxococcus sp. AB025B. The sequence goes on along the minus strand of NZ_SRLW01000003.1, from coordinate 9,850 downwards.
CGCCGAGCCGATGGCCCCGGGGCCGACGATGCCCAGCGTGGCGCCGTACACGTCCGTCCCCAACAGGACGGTGGGGCTCCAGGTGCGCCAGTGTCCCGCCCGGACATGGGCGTCCGCCTCCGCCACGCGCCGGGCGAGGCCCAGAATCAGCGCGAAGGCGAAGTCCGCGGACGTCTCCGTGAGAGCGCCGGGGGTGTTTCCCACCACCACCCGCCGTTGCGTACAGGCCGGTACATCGATGTTGTCGTAGCCGACGGCCACGTTGCTGACCGCCCGCAGGCCCGGGGCCTGGGCAAGCAGGCGAGCGTCCACCTGGTCCGTCAGCAGGGTGACGAGCCCCTCGGCGCGTGCCGCCTCGGCGAGCAGGGTGTCACGGGAGGGTGGCAGCTCCTGGGGCCAGACGTGGAGGTCCACGAGCCTGCCCAGTCGCCCGAGGGCCTCCCCGGGGAGCTGGCGGGTCACGAAGACACGGGGGCGGACGGTCCGGGCCATGGCGAACGTTGATGCTCTCATAGCCTGATGCCGGTGGCTGCTTCCGCTGGCGGACTCATCCACATTTCCCGCGAGCGGGAGCCCCCTTGCTGTGCTAGTGGCAGGGGTTCCCCGGCGTTAGGAGCCTGGGGCCTGTGCCAGCCGTGCAATCCACCGCCGACATCCGAGACGCCCTCCCTCCTCAGGACACCCAGTGGCTCAGGGCCCTGAAGGCCGAAGTCCAACCCACCATCTTCAAGAAGGGCCGGGAGGTGGCGGAGTCGCGCCGCGTCTTCGGGCTCCAGCGCGAAGGGGACCACATCCGCGCGCAGGTCGCCGGTTCCACCGGCGAGCGCTATGAAGTCGTGATTGCGCTGGGGGACGGCAAGGCCACGTCCACCTGCACCTGTCAGTCGTGGAACGCGGATGGCCCCCACTGCAAGCACGTCGTCGCCGCGGCGCTCATCTACGCCGCGCGCTTCCGTCCTCCGCCCCGCCCGCAGCCGGTGGCGCCCCAGCCCGTGGAGCCACAGGCCGCCGCGTCCAACACCAGCAACGAGGTGGTGGACAACGAGGTCCCCATCGAGCCGGACTCGCCTCCGGTGGACGCCGCGAACCTGCCGGCGCTCGCCAAGGTGGAGAGCTGGCTGGGCCTGTCCTCGCAGCCGGACTACGAGTTCTTCTACCGGCTGACGGCGGCGAACACGAACGCCGGCACCCGTCAGTGGGTGGTGGACGTGCGTCGTCAGGACGCGCAGACCAAGGGCCCCATCCACGTCAAGCGCACGCTGCAGACGGGCGGGCGGCTGTCCCCGGCCGACGAGCGCGTCTTCATGGCGCTCTCCCGCCACGAGCACCGCTACGACTCTCGCCTGGTGCTCTCCGACGAGGACCTGAGCGAGGTGATGGACATCCTGCGCCAGCGCCGGGTCATCTACCGGGGCACCGCGCTCATCAACACGGAGACGCCCGTGCGACCGCAGATCCGGCTGGAGTCCCGGCCGGACGGCGCCACGGCGCGCATCGAGCTGCTGTTCCCGGACGGCGGCAGCTTCTCGCTCAAGGACGTCATCATCCTGTCGGGGCGGCGCACCTGGGTCATCCAGGCGCAGAACCTCCACCCGGTGGAGCCGGACTTCCCGCCGCGCCTGCTGCGCAAGTGGCTGCTCGAGCCCAACATGTCCTTCCCCTCGGGACAGCTGGACCGGGTGCTGACCTTCTTCGCCGCGCACCTGCCGCGCTTCCGCATGTCGCTGAAGGCGGACGACATCGAGGTCGACGAGGCGGTGGAGCCGCGCTTCGTGCTGACGCTCGAGGGCAACCCGGAGAAGGTGAAGGTGCAGCTGGCCGCGCGCTACGGGCAGACCACGGCGCCGGTGTCCCCCACGGCCACGCACCTGGGCTACGCCAGCGGCGTGGGCGGGGACAGCCGCAAGCTGTACCGCCGCCGCGAGGACCTGGAGCGCGCCGCGGGCAAGCAGTTGCTCGATTTGGGCCTGCGCTTCGAGCCGCAGTCGCAGGCGTTCGACGCGACGGGTGACGTGGCGCTGGAGTTCTGGGCGCGGGGCCTGGCGTCCTTGCCGGCGGAGTGGGAGCGCTTCGGCGTGCAGGCGCCCAAGGTGCGGCTGCGCCCCAAGCTCAAGCCGCGCATCCGCGTGGGCATGAGCGGCGTGCAGTGGTTCGACCTGGACGCGGAGTTCGTCACCGACGACCAGGCGGTGGACCTGGGCGCGGTGCGCATGTGGCTGGACTCGGGGCGGCGCTTCGTGCCGCTCAAGGACGGCACCTTCGCGGAGGCGGACGCCGTCGAGCTCAAGCGCGTGGCGGACCTCCTGGAGGAGGCGGGCGCCATGCCGGGCCGCTCGCGCACGCGGCTGCCGCTGCACCAGGCGGTGGCGTTGGACCTGCTCGCGGACCTGGGGGAGTTCACCGAGGTGGAGGCGAAGGCGCGCCAGGCGATGCTGGAGCTGCGCGAGACGGCGGGTGTGCCGAAGGTGGCGGTGCCCGACGGCCTGCAGGCGACGCTGCGGCACTACCAGGAGGCGGGCCTGTCCTGGCTCTGGTTCCTGCGCCGCCACGGCCTGTCCGGCATCCTCGCGGACGACATGGGTCTGGGTAAGACGGTCCAGTCGCTCAGCCTCTTGCAGAAGATGGCCAACGAGGAGGGCCGCAAGCCGTCGCTCGTGGTGGCGCCCACCAGTGTGCTCGCCAACTGGGAGCGCGAGGCGGAGCGCTTCACGCCGGGCCTCAAGGCCATGGTGTGGCACGGGCAGGACCGCAAGGAGCGCGCCGAGGACCTGAAGGGCATGGACCTGGTGCTCACGTCCTACGCGCTGGTGCGCAGGGATTTGGACCAGCTGTCCCAGGTGGGCTTCCGCTTCGTGATTCTGGACGAGGCGCAGAACATCAAGAACGCGGACAGCGCCACGGCGCAGGCGTGCAAGTCGCTGCCGAGCGACACGCGCCTGGCGCTCACCGGTACGCCGCTGGAGAACCGGCTGTCGGAGCTGTGGAGCATCTTCGACTTCCTGATGCCGGGGTTCCTCGGCAGCGCGGACAGCTTCGGAGACCGCTACGAGCAGCCCATCCAGGTGGCCAACGACGCGTCGGCCCGGGACAGGCTGCGCCGCCGCATCCAGCCCTTCATCCTGCGCCGCTTGAAGACGGAGGTGGCCAAGGACCTGCCGCCGAAGACGGAGAGCGTCGCGTGGTGCGAGATGGAGCCCGGCCAGGCCGCGCTCTACCGGGAGGTGATGGAGGAGAGCAAGCGCAAGGTCAGCGAGAGCATCGAGAAGGTCGGCTTCAAGCGCAGCCGCGTGTCGATTCTCGCCGCGCTGATGCGACTGCGGCAGGTGTGTTGTGATCCACGCCTGCTCAAGCTGCCTCCTGGGACGCTCTTGCCGCCCAGCGCGAAGGTGGAGCGCTTCCTGGAACTGGTGGAGGACCTGGTGGCGGAAGGCCACCGCGCCCTGGTGTTCAGCCAGTTCACGGAGATGCTGGAGCTGCTCAAGCAGGAGGCGGACAAGAAGGGTCTGCGCTACCTCTACCTGGACGGTCGCACCAAGGACCGTATGGGCAAGGTGGACGAGTACAACCGCCCGGACGGACCGCCCCTGTTCTTCATCTCGCTGAAGGCGGGCGGCACCGGCCTCAACCTCACGGCGGCCGACTACGTCATCCACTTCGACCCGTGGTGGAACCCCGCCGTCGAGGACCAGGCCACGGACCGTACGCACCGCATCGGCCAGACGCGCGCGGTCATCAGCTACAAGCTGATTACCCGCGGCACGGTGGAGGAGAAGATCCTCTCCCTGCAGCGTCGCAAGCGCGACCTCGCCGCGGGCGTCCTCGGTGGGGAGGGCGACGAGATGGCCCGCACGCTCACCGAGCAGGACATCCAGGAGCTCTTCACCGAGACCTGAGTCGGAACAAAGGGTTGGGGCTCCAACGGGCCCCGCCCTCACCCGCCCGCCATCCGTCCGGTTGGGCTGAATGCCTGTGCAGTGTCAGGGGGACCTGTTAGGGTGTTCAGTGCCAGAGCCGTCGTACGGACATTGGAGGGCGCGCGTGCTGCTGGGTCTGCGGATTTCGAACGTGGCGGTGATCGAGGAGGTGGAGGTGGCGTTCGGAGCCGGCCTCACCGTCCTCACGGGTGAGACAGGTGCGGGCAAGTCCATCCTCGTGGATTCATTGGGCTTGCTCCTGGGAGGGCGGGCGGACGCGGAGGTCATCCGCGCCGGCTGCGAGGAGGCGTCCGTGGAGGGCGTCTTCGCGCGGACGCCAGTCCTGGGCACACGCCTGGAGGAGCTGGGCCTGCCGGACCTCGGGGATGAGGTGCTGGTGCGCCGGGTGCTGGGGCGCACCGGAAGGGGCAAGGTCTACGTCAACGGCGCGCTGGTGACGGTGGGCGTGCTCGGGAAGCTGACGCGGGGGGCGGTGGACCTCGCCGGACAGCACGAGCACGTGAGCCTCTTCGACTCCGGCCTGCACCGGGTGCTCCTGGACAGGTACGGGGAGATGGAGGCGCCGCTGGCGACCTACTTCGGGGAATACCAGGCGCTGCGGGAGGTGGACGCGCGCATGGAGGCTTTGGGCGGGGACGAGGCGAAGGTGCGCGAGCGCGCGGAGTTCCTGCGCTTCCAGCTCGATGAAATCTCGCGCCTGGACCCGGAGCCGGGCGAGGACACGCGGCTGGACGCCGAGCGCAAGCGCCTGTCGAGCGCGGAGAAGCTCAAGCGCCACGGCGCGGAGGCGGAGCTGCTGGTGGCCGGCGACGAGTCCTCGGCGCTGGAGACGGTGGGCCGCGCGCTGGGGCTGGTGCACGACGCCGTGAAGTGCGACGCGACGCTTGCGCCCGTGGCGCAGTCGCTGAGCACGGCGCTGTCGGAGCTGGAGGAGGCGCAGCGGCGGCTCAACCGGTACGTGGAGGGCCTGGAGTCGGACCCCTCGCGCCTGCGGGACGTGGAGGAGCGGCTGGATGGCCTGAAGCGGCTGTGCCGCAAGCACGGCGCCACGCTGGACGGCGTGCTCAAGAAGCGCGGCGAAATCGAGGCCGAGCTGGGCACGCTGGAGAACCGCCAGGAGGTGCTGGAGGAGCTGGCCTCGGAGCGCCGCAAGGTGGAGGAGCGCGCGCGCAAGGCGGCCCTGGCGCTGTCGCGGGCCCGCACGAAGAGCGCGGTGGAGTTCTCCGCGCAGGTGCGCGAGGGCCTGGGGCACCTGGCCATGGGCAAGGCGGCCTTCGAGGTGCGCGTGACGCCTGGAGAGGTGCTGCGTCCGGACGGCCTGGACGACGTGGAGTTCTTCTTCAGCGCCAACCCCGGCGAGCCCGCCCGGCCCCTGGCGAAGGTGGCCTCGGGAGGCGAGGCGAGCCGACTGCTGCTGGCCCTGAAGCGGGCCCTGGCGGACAGCGACGCGTGCGGCTCGTACGTGCTGGACGAGGCGGACGCGGGCGTCAGCGGCGCGATTGCCGACGTCGTCGGGCGGATGATCAAGGAGGTGAGCGGCCACCGTCAGGTGCTCTGCATCACCCACCTGCCCCAGGTGGCGGCCTACGCGGACGCGCACCTGCTCATCCGCAAGGCGGTGAAGGGCGAGCGGACCGTCTCCCAGGTGACGGTCCTGGCGGCGGGCAGCGAGAGGACGCGGGAGCTGGCCCGGATGATGTCCGGCGTGGAGGTGACGCGCGAGGCGCTGGGGGCGGCGGAGGCCCTGGTGCGCTCGGCCCACCGTTCCCTGGGGGCGCCCAGGACCCGCCGGGAGTCCGGACCCGAGGGAGGACCCCGGGGACGCCTCAGGCGGACGGCTTGACGCGCTGCAAGGTCATCCGTGTCCTTGCCCCATCCTTGGGTCTCACATAGCATCCTTGGTGTGTCCAACACCGCAGGGCAGACCGCGGCCTCCCGCCTCAAAGTCGTTTCCGCTGGCCTGACGGACGTCGGGCGGAAGCGCAACCACAACGAGGACAGCTTCCTCATCGACGATGAGCTCCAGCTCTACGTCGTGGCGGACGGCATGGGCGGTCACGCGGGAGGTGGTACCGCGTCGCGCATCGCCGTCGAGACCATCGACAAGGAGCTGCGCCGGGCACGGGAAGGAAAGGACAACCCCTTCCTCTCCGTGCCTCACCTCCAGGACTCACCGATTCCGGAGGCGCTGCGCACGGCCGTGGAGAAGGCGTGTCTGGCCATCTACACGGCGGCGCAGGAGGACCCACGCCTGTCCGGCATGGGCACCACCGTCATCTCCCTGGTGGTCCGCGAGGAGCACGCCTTCTTCGCGCACGTGGGAGACAGCCGCGCCTACCTCATCCGGGGCGACCTCATCCAGCAGATCTCCGAGGACCACTCGCTGGTCAACGAGCAGATCAAGGCCGGGATGATCACGCCGGAGGAGGCCAAGCACTCCCGCTACAAGAACATCATCACCCGCTCCGTCGGCTTCGAGGAGGAGGTGCAGGTGGACGTCATGGGCCTCGTGTCGGAGCCCAACGACGTGTTCCTGCTGTGTTCGGACGGGTTGGCCAACATGCTCGAGGACAAGGAGATCCACGAGGTGGTGGCCCAGGCGAAGTCCTTCGAGGACATCCCCAAGCGCCTCATCGACTTCGCCAACGAGCGCGGCGGCGACGACAACATCACCGTCATCCTGGTGCGGGTCGCCGCCTGACGGCGACTCACGAAGTGGTGGCCGGCAAACACCTCGTCAGGTCTCTGTTGACCTTGACACTCTTGGAAGCTGAATGGTAGCTGCCCAAACGTTTCCAATCCTGACAGACGCCGTCAGGTGACGGAGCTGGAGGGGTGTGGCGGTGGGGGGAGGTGTTGAGCGCCGGGGAGCGACTTAGCTTCTGGCGCCGGATGTCCCACGCAAGCAGGGAGCTGTCCCGTGGCGAAAAAGTCCTTCACGTTGATGGTGATCCCGGACCACGACGCGCCGGTGAAGCGGTACACCATCCAGCGCTCGTTCCTCATGCAGGTGGGGATGGGGCTGATGTTGGTCGTGGGACTGGGCGCGGGCGCGAGCATCCACTACTTCCAGGTCGCCGCGGATGCCTCGGAGAACCGCATCCTCCGGGATGAGAACCTGACGTTGCGCTCGCAGCTCAAGTCGGTGCGTGAGCGCATCGAGCACATCGGTTCGACGCTCGACCGGGTGGAGCGGTTCGACCAGAAGCTGCGCGCGATGACGCTGCTGTCGGACCCGCAGCGCAACCTGGCGATGGGCCCCACGGAGCCGGAGGCGCGGGTGCCGACGACGGACACCCAGTTCACCCAGCTGACGACGACGGAGACACCCAAGCTGCTGATGGGCCGGCTGGACAAGCTGAGCGCGGAGGCCACCCGGCAGGAGCAGAGCCTCCAGGAGCTGCAGGCGTACTTCCAGGACCAGAAGTCGCTGCTCGCCTCCACGCCGTCGGTGTGGCCGGCGCGCGGTTGGGTGACGAGCGACTTCGGTCAGCGCGTGGACCCGTACACGGCGGACCGGGTGATGCACTCGGGCCTGGACATCGCGGCCCCGCACGGCAAGGAAGTGTACGCGCCGTCGGACGGCACGGTGGTGTTCGCGGGCCTGGAGGGTGGCTACGGCAACGTCATCGTGGTAGACCACGGCTACGGCATCAAGACGCGCTACGGCCACCTGGCGAAGATGCTGGTGAAGGCCGGTGACCGGGTGAAGCGCGGTGCGCTCATCGCCGCGGTCGGCAACACGGGCCGCTCCACCGGACCGCACCTGCACTACGAGGTCCGCGTCAACGGCATCCCCCAGAACCCGCGCAAGTTCATCCTCGAGGAGTAGTCCGAGGCGCGAAGGGCCCCGGGCGGCTTGCTCGGGGCAGGTGGTTCGCGGAGCACGTGAAGCCCAGGGACGTCGGACCTTCTCGGGTCCGCCCCGGTGGCAGGTGCTCCGATGTGTGGTCCTCGGCAGGTGGGCTCACGAGAGTTCTAGCGGGGCCGCGAAGGCACGGGCGAAGCACGACTCCGGCCGCGCGCTCCTTCGCGATGCCAGGGCCGTGCGCCGGAAGGTGGAGCGCGTCGCCGGGGCGATGCGACCCTCCTGTCAGAGGAACGTCGCCTGCCCGGGGATGGAGGCGTCGAGGCGCAGCCGGCGACGCTGGAGCCCATCAGCCCGGCCGCTGCGCTGCATGACGTGCGCGCGCTCCAGCTCGGCCCAGATGAGCGGCCCGAGCACCTGCCAGTGCGAGGGCGCGTCCACCGTCACCTCCAGCAGGCTCACCGTCCACTCCGGTACCTCGGCGTCGGGCGTACCCTCGGGCAGCACGCGGCGGACATCGCGCACGAGACGCTCGTGGGTGGGGCCCGCCAGGTCCTCCTTCACGGAGAGCTGCGAGGTGGGGACGAGGAGCGCCGCGAAGGCATCCGGGTGCAGGCGAATCACCTTGGCGCCCGGGTACTGCGCACCGAGCGACTCCACGGTGGCGCGCAGAATCGCGTCGCCGACGCCGAAGCCGAAGCGCGCGTTGTGCGAAATCATGCCCTTCACGTCGGCGATGACGGCCCCCACGCGCCAGCCGTCGTGGTGGGCATGGGTGGACAGGTCGTACTCCTCCTTCAGGAGGTTGCCCTGGGTGAGGGCGGGCACCTGGAGCGCGCCCGTCTTCGCGTCCGGATGGCCGCGCCGGGCCTGCTCGGCCTGGAGCAGGGCCTCGACGGCGGCCTGCACGGGGGCCTGGGGTGAGCGGGTCAGCACCCAGGGGTACAGGGCGATGAGGGCGGTGGCGGTGGCGTCGTCGAGCGGATAGGGCATCTCACGCGCTTCTCTAGCGCGTCACGCGCCCGCGCGCAGGCGCTTCCCGCCCGACTGTCAGCGAAGCCGGTGGGCCGTCACCGTGACCTCGTCGCGGTCATGGTAGAGCTGGCGGACGGTGAGGCCCTCCCAGCCGCCCTCCTCGACGAGCGTGTGCCGCACGCGCACGAGCACGGGATTCTTGTCCTTCATGGGCAGCTTGATGTTGGCCACCAGATGGCTCGCCCAGCCCCGTCGCCCCCACTTGGCGAGCAGCTGCGCCACCTCCAGCGGACGCCAGGCCATGTCGCAGAAGAGCCAGTCCGCGGGCTCCTCGGGCGCGTAGGCGAAGGCGCTCTCCTGCACGTGCTTCACCCGGCCATGGGACGCGAGCTCCGGCATCAGCTTCGCCGGGTCCACCGCCACCACCCGTGCGCCACGGGCGACCAGCCGCTGCGTCCACCCACCCGGCGCCGCGCCCAGGTCCACGCAGACATCGCCGCGCCCGGGCTCGAAGGCCAGCCCGTCCAGTGCCTCCTCCAGCTTCATGGCCGCCCGGGAGGGGGACTCGACCTCGCGGCGCATGCGCCGGCGTCCACCCGGGGCCAGCGACAGGGCCTCCCGCGCGAAGACGCTGCCCACCACCGTCACCCCATCCGGGGCGACGCAGAGCGCGACGAGCCGCGCGCCCGCCTCCTTCGCCCGGGCCCCATCCTCGAGCAGCCGCTCCGAGGGGAGCCGCGCCTTCACCGCCGCCTCCAGCGCCTCCGCCGTCGTCGCCAGGGGATTGCCCCGAGGGCTGTCGGGCGTGAAGGACTGGAGGACCCACGGCCCGGCGCCAGGTAGCGCGCCGATGGATCGGGCCGCCGCCTCCGCCAGGACCTCGGGCGCGCCAGGGGGGAGGGAGGCGACCACCAGGTAGCCAGCCCGCGCGAAGGCCGGAGGAGGGCTCGGGCTGCGCTCGCTCTCCACCAGGGCGTCTCCCAAGAGCCGGGGCGCCGCTCCCGCCCAGGCGAGCTCCTCGAAGAGGTGCGACTCGAAGCCCGCCCGGCACGTCCACAGCCAGCGCCCGGCCACCGGCGGCTGGGTCTGTGCGGGCATGGAGGGAATCCGCGCCCTCGGTGGGGCGGGAGGC
>NZ_SRLW01000039.1:0-44839 GCF_006518215.1 Myxococcus sp. AB025B | reverse complement strand
CGTCTTCGCCAGCACCTTCGTGATGGCCGCCGTCAGCGACGTCTTGCCGTGGTCCACGTGTCCGATCGTGCCGATGTTCACGTGGGGCTTGTTACGCTCGAACTTCTCCTTGGCCATGACACTCCTCACCGCGGCTGAGCCGGTCAATCACCCGGCGCGTATCGAATCCCGCCAAAACTCACTGCGAAGGTGCTGCGTCCTGCTCCAAACCCGCCACAACGTCAACTGAAATCGCCCGCTGGGTCGACTGCTGGGCCGTCAGTAGCGGTTCAGCGCCGTCTTGGGCGCTGGCGCGTAGTGACTGAACTGCATGGTGTAGGTGGCCCTTCCCTGGCTGCGGCTGCGCAGGTCGGTCGAGTAGCCGAACATGGCGGCCAGGGGCACCTGCGCCTGGATGGCCTGCAGGCTGCCTGGGCGGGGCGTCATGCCCAGCACCTTCCCCCGGCGGCCGTTCAGGTCGCCAATCACGTCGCCCATGAAGGGCTCCGGCGTGACGATCTCGCAGTTCATGATGGGCTCGAGCAGCACGGGGCTGGCCGCGCGCACGGCGTCCTTGAAGGCCAGCGAGCCGGCGATCTTGAACGCCATCTCGCTCGAGTCCACGTCGTGCACGGAGCCGTCGTAGGCCTCCACCTTCACGTCCACCATGGGGTAGCCCGCCACGGGGCCGTTCTGGAGGGCCTCCTGGACACCGTCGCGCACCGCGTCCACGAACTCCTTGGGCACCACGCCGCCGACGATCTTGTTCTCGAAGGCGAAGCCCTTGCCGGCCTCGTTCGGCATCACCCGCAGCCAGATGTGGCCGTACTGGCCCCGGCCGCCCGTCTGACGGATGAACTTGCCCTCGGCCTCCATCTGGGTGGTGATGGTCTCGCGGTACGCCACCTGCGGCTTGCCGATGTTCGCGTCGACCTTGAACTCCCTCAGGAGGCGGTCGACGATGATCTCCAGGTGCAGCTCGCCCATGCCAGCGATCAGCGTCTGCCCCGTCTCCTCGTTCGTCCGCACGCGGAAGGACGGGTCCTCCATCGCCAGGCGCTGCAGCGACTGGATGATCTTGTCCTGGTCCGCCGTGGACTTCGGCTCGATGGCGATGTCGATGACCGGCTCGGGGAACTCCATCCGCTCCAGGATGATGGGCTGCTTGTCGTCGCAGAGCGTGTCGCCCGTCGCCGCCAGCTTCAGCCCCACCACCGCGCAGATGTCACCCGCGTAGCACTCGGTCAGCTCGTCCTTCTTGTCCGCGCGCATCTGGACCAGGCGGCTGACGCGCTCGCGCTTGCCCTTCACCGAGTTCCACACCGCCGTGCCCGCCTCCAGCTTCCCGGAGTACACGCGCAGGAACGTCAGCGTCTGGGACTGGAACGCCGGGTCGTTCATGATCTTGAACGCCAGGGCGCTGAAGGGCGCGTCGTCGCGCGTCTCGCGCACCGCGTCCTCGCCCTTGGGCGTCTTGCCGTGCACGGGCGGGATGTCCAGCGGGCTCGGCAGGTAGTCGATGACCGCGTCCAGGAGCGGCTGCACGCCCTTGTGGCGGAACGCAGACCCGCAGAACACGGGGAACAGCTTCAGCCCCACGCAGCCCTTGCGGATGGCCGCACGGACCTCCTGCTCGGTGAGCTCCTGGCCCTCCAGGAACTTCTCCGTCAGGGCGTCATCCTGCTCCGCGGCGGCCTCGAGCAACTCCGCGCGCGCGGCCTCGGCCTGCTCGCGCAGCTCCTCGGGAATCTCCTGGATGTCGTAGCGGCTGCCCTGCTCCGAGTCGACGAAGACCAGGGCCTTCATCGTCAGGAGGTCGATGACGCCGCGGTGCTTGTCCTCGGCGCCCAGGGGGAGCTGCATGCGCACCGCGCGCGCGCCGAGCTTCTCACGGATGGTGCCCACGGACATCTCGAAGTCCGCGCCGATGCGGTCCATCTTGTTGATGAAGCAGATGCGGGGGACCTTGTAGCGGTCCGCCTGGCGCCAGACCGTCTCCGACTGCGGCTCCACGCCGTTGACCGCGTCGAACACGGTGACGGCGCCGTCGAGCACGCGCAGGGAGCGCTCCACCTCGATGGTGAAGTCCACGTGCCCGGGGGTGTCGATGATGTTGACGCGGTAGCGCTGCTCGTTGCGCTGCCAGAAGGCGGTGATGGCGGCGGAGGTGATGGTGATGCCGCGCTCACGCTCCTGGACCATCCAGTCCGTGGTGGTGTTTCCCTCGTGCACCTCGCCCATCCGGTGGATGGCGCCGGTGTAGAAGAGGATCCGCTCGGTGGTGGTCGTCTTGCCGGCATCGATGTGCGCCATGATGCCGATGTTGCGGTAGCGCTCCAGGGGATGCTCGCGAGCCATTGCGTCGGTACCTCTCCATGAGGGCGGGAGGGCTTTGGATGCCCCGTCTCACGTTCCCACCCGGACGATTTCAGAGAACCTGCTTCACCTAAAGAAACCGCCCGGATGCACCATCTGCATCCGGGCGGGACACCGCGAGGCCGAAAGACCTACCAGCGGTAGTGAGCGAAGGCCTTGTTGGCCTCCGCCATCTTGTGCGTGTCTTCACGCTTCTTCACCGCGTTGCCGCGGTTGTTGGCGGCGTCCATGATCTCGCCGGCCAGCTTCTCCTGCATGGTCTTCTCGCCACGGGCCTTGGAGTACGTGATGATCCAACGCATGCCGAGGGCGACCCGGCGGTCCTGACGGACCTCGACGGGCACCTGGTAGGTGGCGCCACCAACGCGGCGGCTCTTGACCTCCAGCACCGGCTTGACGTTGTCGAGGGCCTTCTTGAACGTCTTGAGGGGGTCCTCCTTCGCGCGCTCCTCGATGAGGGCGAAGGCTCCGTAGCAGACGCCTTCCGCGATGGACTTCTTGCCCTTCCGCATCAGGTCGTTGACGAACTTGGTGACGAGCCGGTCCTGGAACTTCGGATCCGGAAGAATCTTGCGCTTGGCGACTACGCGACGGCGAGGCATCTCTTCTCTCTTCCCTTACGCCCTGGCTCCCTTGGGAGCACGCTACGACGGGCTTCAAGTACCGCTGAAGGAAACTTCACGAGGACGCTCCCCAGGGTGCGGGGCTCAACGTCCCAACTCTCAAACGAAGGTGATCGCGCTCAGCTCGGACGCTTCGCGCCGTACTTGGAGCGGCTCTGCTTGCGGCCCGCCACGCCCACGGAGTCGAGCGTTCCACGGACGATGTGGTAGCGCACGCCCGGGAGGTCCTTCACACGACCGCCGCGGATCATCACCACCGAGTGCTCCTGGAGGTTGTGGCCCACGCCGGGGATGTAGGACGTCACTTCGATTCCGTTGGTCAGACGCACGCGGGCCACCTTGCGGAGGGCCGAGTTCGGCTTCTTCGGAGTCGTCGTGTACACGCGGGTGCAGACGCCGCGCTTCTGGGGGCACTCCTTGAGCGCGGGGCTCTTGCCCTTGATGTTCAGCTTCTCGCGGCCCTTGCGGACCAGCTGGCTAATGGTCGGCACTGATACCTCGTTCTTCGGGTTCGCAGCCGCCACGAGACACGAGGCGGCGCATATCTACCTACAGGACTACTGAAAAAGGCCGCGAGTATAGGGGGCGACCCCTCCGTGTCAAGCACGGCATGACGCAGACCTGGAACAGGTCAGCGTCCATGAGGTCTTTCCTTGAGACTCGTCAACCCAGCTTACGACGGGTCGGTCCTCTACTCCGCGTGCGCTCAGAAGTCGAGGACCATCACCACGGCGTCCTCGCCCTCGTCGGCGTAGTAGTTCGGCCGGATGCCCACCGGGCGGAAGCCGAAGGCGCGGTAGAGCTGGATCGCCGGCTCGTTGCTCTTGCGGACCTCCAGGGTGGCCAGGCTGCAGCGGCGCGCCCTGCCCCGCTCCAGCACCTCCTCCATGACGGCCCGAGCGACGCCCCGCCGCCGGTGCTGGGGGGCGGTGGCCACGTTGAGCACGTGGACCTCGTCGTGGACGATCCAGAAGATGGCCAGGCCCAAGAGCAGCGGGGGCACGAACTGCCGGGGCTCCTCCACCAGGAGGATGGTGGACCACTCGTGCTCGAGCTCGCGCTTGAGCAGCTCCGGGGACCAGGGGTTCTTGAACGCCGCCTGCTCCAGCGCCATCACCGCCGGCAGGTCCCCTTCCGTCATCTGACGGATGGAGAAGCCATGCGGCTCGCGTGGCTCGGCGTCCTCCCGCATCCGCCTCATCGCCTTGCCTCCCGTGTGAAGGGCGCCACCCGGCGCACCTGGGCCGAGGCCCTCACCTGCGCCAGCTCCTCCACGGCCAGCGCCGCATAGCGCTCGCGGAAGAGCTTCTCCCGGATGGACTCCCGCACCGTCTCGTAGTCGGCCGGAAAGTCCCCGGGGTGCTGCTCGTAGAACCGACGGATCTCCGTCTCACCCACCTGGGCTCGCAGGCGGATGCGGCTGTCCAGGACACGCTCGGCCCTGAGCCCCCGCGTCAGCACCGCCCTGAGCCCCTCCACGTCCACGTCCGCCCGGGCCAGGAAACGCTCCAGGGCCTGGGAGCCCCCGACGCGCAGGCGGAACGCCTCCAGCCGGGCGTCCACCTCGGCGGGTTCGGCGGGGAACGCCTGGAGCCGGTCGGCGTTGAGCACCTGGACCCGCTGGCTGATGGCCAGCTCCAGCGCCCCCCGGAGCAGCTCCTCGTCCAGGGGGACCTCGAGCGCCTGGAGGCCGCCCCGCTGCACGAGCGCCACCCGGGCCTCGAACTCCAGCTCGCTCTGGGTGAGCACCCGACCCTCGATGATGGCGACGACCCGGTCCACCACCCTGCCCTGCGCCTCTCCCGCGGGGGCCTGGGCGTGGACGGCCGGGGCGGCCAGCAGGAGGAACCAGCCCGCCAGCCAGAAGGTACCTGCTCCCGCTCGGCGCGGCGCTGCCATGGCCTCCCTCATCTTTCGCCGGACTTTATACATCCCAGGCCAGCCGAACAGTCCTTGCTGGCGCACTCCCACCGACTGGTTACTTTCAATCACGTACAGCTCGGCGGGAACAAATGGCGGACGACTACTACCAGATCCTCGGCGTGGAACGGACGGCCTCCGAGGAGGCCATCAAGAAGGCGTTCCGGAAGCTCGCGCGCCAGCACCACCCCGACGTCAACCCCGGCAACAAGTCCGCCGAGGAGAAGTTCAAGCAGATCAACTCGGCCTTCGAGGTGCTGTCGGACCCGAAGAAGCGCAAGCTCTACGACGAGTTCGGCGAGGACGCCGAGAAGATCGGCTTCGACGAGAAGAAGGCGGAGGCCTACCGGCAATACCGCGCCCAGGCGTCCCGGGGCGGCGTGGGCGGCATCCCCTACGGAGGCGAGGACTTCGACCTGGGGGATCTCTTCAACGACCTCTTCGGAGGACGCAGGGGCGGCGGAGGCGGGTTCAATGACCCCTTCGGGCGGGTCCGGGGACGCGGCCCCATGGGTCCCGAGCGCGGCGAGGACCTCAACGCCCAGGTCCGCCTGACGCTGGCCGAGGCCGTCAACGGCACCGAGCGGCCCCTGTCCGTCAGCCGCGCCTCCCCCGACCGCTCCACCCCGGACGAGCGCGTCCGCCTGACGGTGAAGATTCCCGCGGGCGTCCAGACCGGCTCCAAGGTCCGGCTGGCGGGCCAGGGCGCCCCCGGCGCGAGGGGTGGGCCTCCGGGCGACCTCTACATCGAGACCGAGGTGATGGAGCATCCCCTGGTGCGTCGGGAAGGCGACGACCTCCACATGGACGTGCCCGTCACGGTTCCGGAGGCCATGCTGGGCGCGGAGGTGCGCGTCCCCACCTTCCAGGGCGAGCTCACCGTCAAGGTCCCCCCCGGCTCCCAGTCCGGCCGGCAGATGCGCCTCAAGGGGCGTGGCGTGCCCTCCCTCAAGGGGGGTTCACCGGGCGACCTCTACCTCCGCCTCCAGGTCAAGGTGCCGGACACCGACACCCCGGAGACGCGCGCCGCGGCGGAGACCCTGGCCAAGGCCTACCGGGACGATGTCCGTCGCGAGCTGACCCTCTGAAGCTCTTGTCTCTTGTCCTGGGCGCCGCCACGGCATAGACGGCCCCTCCCACAGTCGGTTTTCACGTCGCCGCAAACGGAGCACACGCGCACATGGGCCTCTTAGACATCTTCACGGGCGGCTCGGGCCCCGAGAAAGCCCTCAAGCTCAAGCCCAAGGTCACCCAGAAGTACGGCGACCCGGCGACCCGCCAGAAGGCCATCCAGCAGCTCGGGGAGATGAAGTTCCCCGAGGCCGTCTCCGTGCTCCTGGCCCGCTTCACCATCACCGTGGACCCGCTCACCACGGACGCCGACGAGAAGGAGCACACCTTCGAGCTGGTGAAGACCTTCGGCAAGGACGCCGTCCCCCCCATCGTCGAGTTCCTCAGCAAGACCGAGCCCGCCACGTCGTGGGCGCTCCGGCTGCTGGGGGAGCTGGTCACCGAGGACGAGGTGACCGAGGCGTGCGTGAAGGCGCTCCAGCACCTGTCCTCGACGTACACGAAGAACCCGGAGAAGAAGGTCGTCCTGCTCCACCACGTCACCGGCCGCCAGGACGCGCGCATCCCCCCGGTGGTCGTCCCGTTCCTCTCGGACATGTCGGACGACGTGAAGATCGCCGCGCTCAAGGCGCTCGCCTCCTTCAAGTATGAGCCGGCCAGGGAGCCCATGCTCGCGCTCCTGACGGCCGACGAGACGGCGCGTCGGGTGCAGACCTCGGCGCTCTCCGCCCTGGCGGACGCGGGCTTCAGCGTGGGCGAGCAGCGCGCCCGCGTGGAGTCGCTCCTGGTGGAGCCCTACGTCCTGGACAAGGACGGCCGCATCCAGCGCCGGGCCTGAGCGCCCAGGCCCGGTCGTGTCGGGCAGCCGACACGACCACTGTCCTCCGGAAGGCCCTGCACACCAGGGCCGTTCCCAGGCGCTCGGAACCTGGAGCAGGATTCTCCCGTGCGCTCGAAGAAGAAAGGGGCCCTGGCAGAGGTCGTGCCGCTGCGCCCCACCACCTCGAAGAAGTCCACCCGTCGAGCAGCGAAGCCGGCTCCCCCGGCTGACGCCGACGCCGTCGCGCGCGCCCTCCTGGAGATGGCGCGCCACCTCACCGACAACGCGGGCCCCACCGAGGCCCTGCGCTCCCACCTCCAGACGCTCCACGCGCTGCTCAAGCCCAAGGTCTGTTACGTGGCCCGCTTCTTTGCCTCGCGCGAGCAGCTCCACGTCGAGCACGTCCGCGGCCGCTACGACAGCCGCGTGGTCGCCGCCGTCCCGGGCGAGGGCGTGGTGGGACGCGCCTTCTCCGAGAAGAAGCTCCTGCGCGAAGCGGACACTCTCGCGGTGCCGCTGGAGAGCCCCCACGGCGTCACCGGCGTGCTCGTCGTCCTGGGCGCCCGCCGCGCCGTCTCCGACACCGTGCTCCAGTCGCTGGCCGCGCAGCTGGCCGCCGCCTACGAGGTGGCCCGGCTCCGCGACGACAGCGCCCGCCGCAACAAAGACCTCCAGACGGCCATCGCGGGCCTCAAGAGCCTGGAGCAGAACCGCGAGGAGCTGCTCGGCAACGTCTCGCACGACCTCAAGAACCCGCTCACCACCATCAAGTCGTACCTGGCGATGCTGGGACGCGAGAAGCTGGGGCCCCTCACGGACTCCCAGCGCCGCGCGGTGCAGATCTGCGACCGGAACTCCGACCGCATGCTGCGCATGGTGAACGACCTGCTGCTCATGTCCCGGCTCCAGTCCGGGAAGATGCAGCTCAACCAGCGCCCCTTCGGCCTCAAGGCCGTGGCCGAGGAGGTGGTCCGCTCCCTGGCCGTCGTCGCCGAGCACGGCAAGGTGCAGGTGCACATCCCCCCGTGCGCGGAGGTGTTCGTCCGGGGAGACCGCGAGCGCATCGCCGAGGCCATCCACAACCTCGTCGAGAACGGCATCCACCACAGCGAGCAGGATGACACCGTCGAGGTCACCGTCTCCGCCGAGGAAGGGCTCGCCGCACTCACGGTGAAGGACAGCGGCCCCGGCATGTCGGCCGAGGCGCTGGAGCACATCTTCGACGCCTTCTACCGGGCGCAGCCCGGGGTGCCGCGTCCTCCGGGCGCGGGGCTCGGCCTGCCGCTGGTGGGGAAGATCGTCGCCCTGCACGGGGGCCGGGTGGAGGCGTCGAGCGTGCTCGGCGAGGGCAGCACGTTCCAGCTGGTGCTGCCGATGTTCGCCGGCGCGGTGAGCTCCCCGGACCCGAACCAGGCGGCGCCCAAGGCGGGCGGCATCCTCCTGGTCGAGGACGACGCGGACTGCCGCGAGGTGCTGCAGCAGGTGCTGGAGCAGGAGGGCTACCGGGTGATGGCCACCTCGGGGGCCTCCGAGGCGCGCTCCATCCTCTCGCACATCCGGCCGGCCATGGTGCTGCTCGACCTGCGGCTGAGCGAGGAGGACGGGCAGTCGGTGCTCCGCTTCATCCGGGGCACCGAGTCGCTCGCGGACATCGTCGTGTACATCATCTCGGGTGCCAGCGAGGTGGCGTCCCTCACCTCCGGCCAGGGCCTGGAGCGCATCGACGGCTTCTTCGAGAAGCCGCTCCAGCTCCCCAAGCTACTGGACACGGTGTCGGCGGTGGTGCGGCCCAGCCGCCGGGCTCCCGCCGTTCCCTGAGGGGGACGGAATGGACCGCGGAACGAACAAGAGGTGGCCGCACGCCACCTCGGCTTGGCTAGTATCCGCGCGTTCATGAGCACTTCCGTCTATTCCCGCTACCGCGCCGCATTCGCCGAGGGCCTCGCCAGCGCCCTGGGCGTGCAGGCCGCCGACATCGAAGCCCAGGTCAAGCCCGCGGAAGCGGCGCACGGCGACCTGAGCTTCGCCACCTTCCCTCTCGCCAAGGCCCAGAAGAAGGCGCCCCCCGTCATCGCCAAGGAGCTGGCCGAGAAGCTCTCCGTGCCGGGCCTGGAGATCAAGGCCGTGGGCCCGTACGTGAATGCCCGCTTCAACGCGGTGCCCTTCACCAGCGAGGTGCTCGACGCGGCCCGCAAGGCGGGCGCCACCTACGGCGGCGACGCGGACGCCGGGCGCGGCAAGACGGTGGTCATCGACTACTCGTCGCCGAACATCGCCAAGCCCATCGGCTTCCATCACATCCGCACCACGTTCCTGGGTCACTGCATCGCCAACATCTACCGGGCGCTCGGCTGGCGGGTGGAGGGCATCAACTACCTGGGTGACTGGGGCAAGCAGTTCGGCCTCGTCGCGGTGGGCTTCCAGGAGTACGGAGACCCCGCGCGCATCGACGACATGGGCCACCTGGTGGAGGTCTACGTGCGCGCCAACAAGCGCGCCGAGACGGAGCCCGCGTTCGACGAGAAGGCCCGCGACTTCTTCCGCCGCATGGAGGCCGGTGACGCCGAGGCCCTCAAGCTCTGGAACCAGTTCCGCGAGACGAGCATCCGCGGCTTCAAGCAGATCTACGCGCGGATGGGCATCGAGTTCGAGCACATCGAGGGCGAGAGCCGCTACCAGGGCAAGATGGACGCGGTCATCGAGCAGATCGCCAGGAAGCCCGGCGTGAAGGAGTCCCAGGGCGCGCTCATCGTCGACCTGCCCTACGCGGAGAACGAGCCGCCCATCCTGCTCAAGAAGAACGACGGCAGCACGCTCTACGCCACGCGCGACCTGGCCGCCGCCGAGGACCGCCACGCGCGCTTCCAGTTCGACAAGTCGCTCTACGTCGTGGCCCAGGACCAGGCGCTGCACTTCCGTCAGGTGTTCCGCACGCTGAAGGAGATGGGCCAGCCGTGGGCGGACAAGTGCGTGCACGTGGCGTTCGGCCGCATCCACGGCATGAGCACGCGCAAGGGCCAGGTCGTGCAGCTCAACGACGTGCTCGACGAGGCCAAGGAGCGCGCCGCCGCCAAGGTGAAGGAGAACCAGGAGGCCGGGCGGCTGCAGACGGATGACCCGGACAAGCTCGCCGAGCAGATCGGCCTGGGCGCCATCGCCTTCGGCGACCTCAAGCACAAGCGCGCCACCGACTACACCTTCGACTGGGACGAGGTGGTGAGCTTCGAGGGCCACACGGGCCCCTACCTCCAGTACGCCCACGCGCGCGTGGTCAACGTGCTGCGCAAGGGCGGCGGCGCGCCGGCCAGCTACGACGCCAGCCTGCTGACGCTCCCCGAGGAGCAGGCCCTGGTGCGCGAAATCATGCGCCTGCCCGAGGTGGTGCGCGACGCGGCCGAGCAGTACGAGCCCAGCCTCGTGGCCCGCCTGCTGCTCGACGTGGCCGCCGCCCTGAGCCGCTACTACACGCTCGGCAACCAGGAGCGCGACAAGCGCATCAACGTCGAAGGGAATGACGCGCTGCGTTCCGCGCGACTCGCCCTGGCGGACGCGGCGCGGGTTACGCTCGCGTCGGGTCTGACCTTGTTGGGCATTCCGACACCCGAGAACATGTAGCCCCGGGGGCTGCCTTGGAAACCGCGCTGTCGCAGTCTGCGAATCAGGGAGAGTCCTTGCTGAAGGCGGAGTTCGGCCCGATGAGCCGGGCGCTGGGCACTCGTTATCTGGAGAGCGTCCACTTCCCACCCGAGGCCGAGGACGAGCTGCGAAACCTCCACGCCAAGGGGTTCGTGGTGCACGTCATGCGCTCCACGGCGTGGGTGAACTTCCTCTACCTCACCTGGGCCATGGTGCGCCGGAGCCTGCCGCCCGTGCGGGCGGTGGCCAACCTGCGCCCGTGGTTCACCAAGCCGTGGCGCCAGACGAAGCAGTCCGGCGCCTTCCTGGAGCGCTTCGAGTACGCGCGTCAGCAGGGAGGCAGCGGCCTGGTCTTCCTGCGGCGCACGGCGCTGTTGCACGCGTCCGGGAAGGAGACACACGAGGATCCCTTCCCCGCCCTGGTGGAGCTGGCGCGCACGTCGGACCGGCCCGTGTACCTGGTGCCCGAGCTGTTCGTCTGGGAGAAGCGCAGCGCGCGCCTCAAGCCCAACTGGGTGGACGTCGTCTTCGGCAGCCCCGAGGCGCCGGGCTTCCTGCACTCGATGCTGGCCTTCTTCCGCAACTACAAGCGCGCGCAGTTCCGCGTGGGAGAGCCCATCGACCTGCGCGCCTTCGCCGAGCAGAACCCGAAGGACTCGGTGGAGGTGCTCGCGCGCAAGGTGCGCAGCACGCTGCACGTGCACCTGGCCCGTGAGACGCGCGCGGTGTTCGGCCCGCCAGCCAAGCCGGCCGTGCGCATCATCGACGAGACGCTGCGCGACAGGCAGCTGCGCAAGGTGGTGGACGAGCACGCCGCGCAGTCCGGCCGCAAGCAGGAGAGCGTGCTGCGCGAGGCCCGCCGCAACCTGGAGGCCATCGCCGCGAAGCCCAGCCCCACGACGCTGGCCTTCGTGGCGCCGCTGCTCGACTGGGTGTTCAACCGCATCTACGACGGCATGCACGTGGATGAGGCGGGCCTGCACCGCGCGCTCAAGGCCGCCACCCGCGCGCCCATCGTCCTGTGCCCCAGCCACAAGAGCCACATGGACTACCTGGTGATGAGCTGGGTGCTGTGGAACCGCGGCTACGCGGTGCCGCTGGTGGCCGCCGGCGCCAACCTGTCCTTCTGGCCGCTGGGCAGCATCTTCCGCCGCTGCGGCGCGTTCTTCCTGCGCCGCTCGTTCAAGGGCGACAAGGTCTACGCCGCGTCCTTCAAGGCCTACGTGCGCAAGCTGGTGCACGACGGCATCCACCAGGAGTTCTTCCCCGAGGGCGGTCGCTCGCGCACGGGCAAGCTGCTCTCCCCCAAGCTGGGCATGTTCACCTGGCAGGTGGAGTCGGTGCTCGAGGGCGCGCGCAACGACCTGCTCTTCGTCCCGGTGGCCATCGACTACGAGAAGGTCGTCGAGTCGGGCAGCTACTCGAAGGAGCTGGCGGGCGGGGAGAAGAAGCCCGAGGACCTCAAGGCGCTGCTCAGCACGCCCAAGGTGCTCGCGGCGCGCTACGGCCGCATCCACCTGGGCTTCGACGAGCCGATTTCGCTCGTGGAGTTCATGAAGGAGCGCGGGCTCGACCCCGAGCAGCCGGTGACGGACGAGCAGAAGAAGGGCCTGGTCCGCGCGCTCGGCAACCGCGTGATGTACGGCATCAGCAAGGTGTCCACCGTGACGCCGCACGCGCTGGTGAGCACGTCGCTGCTCGCGCACCGTCGCCGGGGCCTGACGCAGCGGGAGCTGGCGGACCGCA
The DNA here is from genome assembly GCF_006518215.1 of Myxococcus sp. AB025B. Taxonomy (NCBI): domain Bacteria; kingdom Pseudomonadati; phylum Myxococcota; class Myxococcia; order Myxococcales; family Myxococcaceae; genus Myxococcus; species Myxococcus sp. AB025B. Next base: position 32,668 of record NZ_SRLW01000039.1, on the reverse strand, counting down.
TCAGCATCCTGCGCCGCATCGCCCAGGAGGACGGCGCGCCGCAGTCGCGCGAGCTGGGCAACGCCCCCAGCAACCCCGAGACGATGGGGCCCATCCAGGACGCGATGCGCACCTTCATCGGCGACGAGATGGTGCGCACCCAGGAGGCCAAGGGTGACGTCATCTACCAGGTGGAGGACGACCGCCGCGCGGAGATGTCCTTCTACAAGAACACCCTGATGAACCTGGTGGCCGCGCGCAGCCTCGTGGCCAACGCCATGCTGGCCGCCGGCACGTCCGCCTCGTACGACGACGTGAAGGCGCGCGCGCTGTTCCTCTCGCGCCTGTTCAAGCTCGAGTTCATCTACCGGGTGAACACCACCTTCGACACCATCTTCGCGGAGACGGTGGAGCGGCTGGTGCGCATGGGCCTGGTGATGCACGAGGGCGACACGCTCAGCGTCGCGCCCGAGCCCCACGCCCAGCCGGAGCTGGAGTTCCTGGCGGACCTGCTGCGCGACTACCTGGAGGCGTACCTGCTGGCCGCGATGACGCTCAACGACGTGGCCACGGGCGTCGCCGAGGACCGCAAGGCCTTCCTCCGGATGGCCCTGGAGACAGGCCGCGCCGAGTACCACGCCGGTCGCATCACCGCCGCCGAGTCCCTGGCCAAGGTGACGCTGGAGAACGCGGTGACGTACCTGCAGGACCAGAAGCTCCTCGTCGAGGAGGACAAGAAGCTCAAGGTCGGTCCCCAGGCGACGGACGCGGACGCGCGCAAGCAGCTGGTCGAGAGCATCCGCGAGTACCTGCAGCGCTGACGTGTCGACTCCGGGCCGCGCCGCCTCCTCGAGGACGGTGCGGCCCGTCAGCGGGGCATGGGAGGATGGGCGGATGACTGCTCGCCCTGCCCTCCTGGCCCTCGTCCTCGGTGTCACCCCTCTTCTCGGTTGCGGCTCCACGCCGAACACCCGCGAGCCGGCCTCGCGCGAGTGTGGCGCGTCCATCCACGACGTGGCCTGGCTGTCGGGGAGCTGGCGTCAGGACACGGCCGGCAACCTCACGGAGGAGCACTGGACGCCCGCGGCGGGAGGCACGCTCTTCGGGGTGAGCCGCACCATCGTCCAGGGCAAGACGGTGTTCTTCGAGTACATGCGCATCGAGGCGCGCAAGGACGGGCTCTACTTCGTGGCCCAGCCCATGGGACGCCCGCCCTCGGACTTCAAGATGCTGCGTTGCAACAGCAACGGCGTACTGTTCGAGAACCCGCAGCACGACTACCCGCAGCGCATCTTCTACCAGCGCCCCACCGCCAACCGCCTCACCGCCCGAATCGAGGGGACGAAGGACGGCAAGGAGGCGGGACAGAGCTTCGAGTTCTTCCAGATGTAGCAGCGGGCGCGCGCGGGCTCACGGCGCGCTGCGGAAGACGATGCGAAGCTCGCTGGAGAGCGGGTTGCCCTCGTAGTCCGTGAGCACCGTGCGCAGCACCAGCGTGTACTGCGTGTTGGGCGTCAGCACGACGCCCTCGGCGAAGGCGGCCTCCACCGTGTACGGGACGTCGCCCCGCTCCACGTCCTCGTCCAGCTCCGGTACGGGCGGCGCGGTGAGGACCAGCGGGAGCTCGTCCCGACCTGAGAACACCGCGAAGCCTGGGCGCAGGCTGCGCACGTCCATGGCCTCGGAGAAGGTGACGCGCAGGGAGCCGCCCCTCGGAAGCGTCTCCCCTCCTCCGGGCGCCGTCGAGACGACCCGGGGCGGCACGGTGTCGCGCGGCAGGTAGATGGCATCTCCGGGCTCCAGGCACCCGGACAGCGACGACAGCGCGAGCACGCCCGCGAAGAACCGACTCGAGCGCGCGCCCATCAGCGACACCCCTTCTGCGCCAGGCTCTCCGACGAGTGGCACTTGAGGCAGGCGCGGTCATTCGCCGACGCCAGCTTCTTGCACGACTGCGCGAAGCCCGCTGGGTGCGGGTTGATCTGCCGCCGCGGCGACAGCTCCGAGTGGCAGCTCATGCACGACTCCTCGCGGTGGCAGGAGATGCAGCTGGTCAAGTCCCGCGACGCTGCGATGCCGTGGTGCTGCGGTCCGGGCAGCTCCACCCACGTGGCGTAGTCCGGGTGCACCTTCAGGTTGCGCGGCCGCAGCGACTTCGCGGCGTCCATGCCCACACCCGCGCGCTCGTGGCAGGCGGCGCAGAAGGACTGGGCACGATGGCAGCTCTCGCACCGGGGCGAGTTGGTCCGAGCCTGCACCGGGTGCAGCGTGATGAAGTCGTTGGGGTGGATGGACAGCGGCTTCTGCATGCCGTCATGGCACGTCTGGCAGTAGCTCTCGCTGTGGCACTGCATGCAGACCAGCCGGTCCGTCGACGCGCGGGCCCCGTGGTTGAACTCGAAGCGCGGGCCGTGGTCCAGGCCCAGCGGGTTGCCCTGCATGGGCTTGAGCAGGCCCGAGTCGAACGTCAGCTTGAGCCGGCCGGACGGCTCCGTCGGGTGGCAGGTCGCGCACGTGTTCGAGGCCACGGTGCCGTCGTGGCACTTGAAGCACGTGGCCATCTTCGGCAGCTGGTTTCGCGTGCCCAGCTTCACGTCCTTCATCTCGCCGTGGCACACCGAGCACTCCACCTTCTTGTCCACGTGCTGCTGGTGGCTGAAGTGCAGGTTGGCCGGAGGCATGGACAGCTTCGCGGGCTCCTTGCGCACGGTGGCGTCGAAGCCCGGGTGGCAGGTGTTGCACGCGGACGGAGGGTCCGTGGGCTTGCCCTTCCGACCCGCCTCGATGTCGTGACAGGTCTCGCACTCCTCGTGGCCCGGGAGGTTCAGGTCCTTGGAGGACGCGCTGGCGCGGGCCGAGTCGTGGCACGTGGTGCACTCGGCGCCCGCCTCCAGGTGCTGGGCGTGGTCGAAGCGCAGCGGGACGTGCTGGGCGGGATAGACGGCCAGGCTGCGCTCGCGGGCCGTGGCGGCCCAGGCGACGCTGGCGCCCACCAGCATGGCGAGCGCGGCCAGGGCGAGCAGCGCATGTCGGTTCTGACGGTGAAGCATCTACAAGCTCGCCTTCAGGTCGAAGAGGAGGAAGGCCTTGGTGTCGGAGTCGGTGAAGGGATTGAAGTTCTGCTCCACCACCAGCGACAGCCGCGTCGCGCGCGTCAGGGCCCGGCTGGCCCACACCTGGGCGCCGTAGAAGTTGCCCCCCAGGCGCGCGTTGAAGCTGTCGAAGATGCGCGCGAAGGACACCCGCGCGTCCAGCGTGAAGCGCTCCCGGTCGAACGTGTAGCCACCGGTGAGGTCGCCCCAGAGCTGGTCTCCGCCGAAGCCCGTGCGGTACGTCACGTCCAGCGCCGAGCGGAACGCGCCCGAGCGCCACGCCGCGCCCGCCGCCCCACCGACGCTGGTGGACTCCGGCGCGCCCTCCGCGTCCACTTGCGAGGCGATGGCCATCTCCGGGTTGACGTTCTCGTTGTAGCGGCTGCCCAGCGCCTGCACGTAGAAGCGCAGCGGGCCGGGGGTGAACACGTCCACGCGCACCCGCGCCTCGTCGCGCGGCGCCCACGCGAAGTAGTACCAGATGGAGTCCGCCGACAGCACGGGCGACAGGCGCATCACCTCCAGCGTCGTCGCGACGCGCGTGCCGTCCCAGCGCACCTGCGTGCGCACCTGGGCCACCTTGCCCTGCAGCACGTCGTAGTCCACGCCAGCCAGCGCGTTGAGCCCCAGGCCCCGGCCGTAGCGCGCCTCCACCGTGGCGCGCTCCAGGTCCGTCTTCCCCTCCACCATCGCCTTGCGGTAGCCCACCGCGGCGTTGAAGCCCTTCAGGTCCTCGAGCAGCAGCTTGGCGCCGAAGACGGGCTCCATCGAATCCAGCGTGGGGTCCGCGCCCGCCACGCCCTGGTCCAGCCGCCGCGAGTCGCTCTCCCGCGTACCGTCCGGCTGATACACGGACGAGCCCAGGAAGCTCGCGCCCTTCACCCACAGGCCGCCGTACAGCTCCGCGCCCAGGCCCATGCGCGTCACGTAGCGCGCGCGCAGACCATCGAACGCGATGATGTCCGAGACGTCCGTGTAGAGCTGACGGCCCAGCCGTCCCTCGAAGCCGCCGTTCGCGTAGCGCACGTACGCGTGCAGCAGCTCCGCGTCCTCGGACTTCAGCCCGTCGACGCGCTCGGCCTCACCCTTGGGCAGACCGAAGTCCGCCCAGATGCGCAGGTTGGACTCGAAGCCCAGGTCCTGCCCCGTGGCGAGCTCGAAGGCGTTGAGCCCCAGGTACTGGACGATTCGCCGCCTTGGCAGCAGCACCGGGTCGTCCGACGTGCTGCCACGCCACGCACGAATCTGGTACGCCTGCGCCTCGGTTCGCGCTTCCACCAGGAACGCCGACGCGTGCGACGTCGTTGCTCCCAGCCCCAGGCCCAGGGCACAGACGGCACCAAGGATTCGAGGGGGCTTCCACCACGTCCGCTGCACCGTTCGAGCCAGGATGTAGGACGTCAAGGTGCTGACAGTATAGAGAACCTGCTGTCGCGACAGTTCAGCTTTTCGCGTCAAGGAGACGACAAATTGGAAGATTCCGCTCCCAGCGACGCCGCGCCCCTCGGGCCGACGGGCCCCTCCGAGCCTCCCCTTCCGGAGCCCAGGAGCCCTCGGATGCTGGCGCTCGGCGGGGCGGCCCTGGCGCTGGTGCTCTACATCCTGGTGGGCGCCTCCGTCCAGTTGCTCAACGCGGCCTTCGGCATCTGGTTCACCGAAGTGTTCATCTTCATGGCGCTGGGGTGGCTGCTGCCGCGCCTCGGAGGATGGAAGCCCGCGCTCTTCACGGGGCTGACGCCGCTGCATCCGGTGTCGACGCTCTTCGGCTTCCTGCTGGGCATCGCCAACTTCTTCGCGCTGGTGGTGCCCATCCAGTTCACCGCGCAGAAGCTCGCGCCCGAGTGGATGAAGGAGATGTTCGATGGCTCGCGGCTCTTCGAGCAGCAGACGCCGGTGGAGCTGGCCATCATCCTGGCGGGCGTGACGGTCGCCGCGCCCATCTGCGAGGAGCTGTTCTTCCGAGGCGTCTTCCAGCGGGGCCTGACGTCCCCGTCGCCGCGCTCGCCCACGACGGCCCTGGTCATCTCCGCGGTGGTGTTCAGCGCGTTCCACCTGGACCCGGTGGGCTTCGTGGCGCGCGTGGAACTGGGCCTGCTGTTCGGCTGGCTCTACCTGCGCACCGGCTCGCTGTGGCCCGGCATCGCCGCGCATGCGGCCAACAACCTGGTGTCCTCGGCGGCGTTCCTGGTGGCGAAGTCGATGGGCACCGAGGCCGCGGACACGGACACCAACCCCCAGGACGTGCTGATGCTGGCGAGCCTCGGCTGGGCGGGAGTGCTCGCGCTGCTGGGCATGTCACGGTGGGTTCCCGTCTGGGGCACCGGCATCGCGGTGAGCGACGAGCGCGCGAGGGAGACGAAGCCCGTGCCGTCGCTGGCGAAGCTGGTGCTGCCGTGGGTGGTGGCCGCGACGGTGTCCCTGGTGCTGCTCGCCGTGGTGGACCGGCGCGGCATCGCGCTCAACCTCCATGACGTGGCCCACCCGCTGGCGCCACTCAAGAAGGACGCGCCCGCGGGGCTCCAAGCGGAGCGGGAGTCGTTGCAGGAGCTCCGCGAGGCCGTGCGCCGGGGCGAGGCTCCGCTGGAGGCCTACAGCGAGGAGCGCACGCGTCAGGCGCGCGCGCACAAGGCCGAAGGCGGTACCAAGTCACCGTGAGCGGGCGCGAAGCCAACGGTCGGGCGCTGATGGGCGCCGCTCACTGAACGACTTGCGTACGTGGTGCCGCCCCCCCGACGCTGGCGGCCCTCATGCCATGGAGCAAGCGCGGTTCGGCACGTCGCCCTGACGATGGTCGTCTCGGCGCGGCGTGCCACGTCACAAGACAGCGCGCCCACGAGCCCATCGCGGACAGGAACGCTGGCGGCAGGACGTACCCGCGCCTGGCCCATGCTCACGGGCCAGCACCTGACGTCTTCCGCGACGAGGGAGGGCCGGAGCGGACTCCAGTCCCCGAGTCAGACGAAGCGATACGAGCTCACGTGGAAGACGGGCCCCACCATCGCGGCGGTGAGCACGTCCTTGTCCACGCGGCCCTCGGCCTCGATGCGGTGGCCGTCCTTCTTGAGGTGCCGGTCGCCACCCGCGAGCTGGTACGTGGTGCCGTCATCGGCCTCCAGCACCCAGACGCCCGTCTCGAGGTCGCGGTACACCACGCGCCCGGTGAGCGTCACGGCACGTCCTCACGCTTGAGCATCGCGCGGGCGACGATGAGGCAGACGACCGTGTTGAACCCCAGCCACGGCTTCGCCAGGAACGCGAAGGGCATCCACGAGAGCGCCGGAGCGCCCGCCCACGCCGAGTACGCCAGGAAGCCCGCGAAGCCCAGCGCGAGGCCCCCCACCGCCGAGCGCATCCCCTTCCATCCGATGGCGGGCAGCGACAGCAGCACGGGGATGAGCGCGCTGTAGAACAGCGGGTTCACCGTGCGGCCCCGGCCGAAGATGATGCGCTCCCAATCCGGGATGGGCAGCGAGGCCATCTCCACCACGTCACCCGCGGCGCCCGCCGTGCCCATGAACCAGGCGCGCACGAAGTACACGCCCACCGTGGAGAGCAGCAGCGGCACGAAGAACGCTGGACGCAGCAGCGCGTTGAGGTAACCCGGGCGCTCACGGCCGCGCAGCGTCAGCAGCACGAAGGCCAGCAGCGCCAGCGCCCAGTACAGCGGCGGCCAGCGCGACATCCCACCGCCGAGCGACGCCAGCGACGCCTCCGCGTTGAGCAGGCCGTGCCCGTACTGCTCGGTCCACGCCTGGTCCGCCACCTTGGTCGCACCCGCATACAGCGCCTTCTCCACCTCGTCGGGCCCCTTGGCGCCGGCCGAGTACAGCATCGCGGCCACCGCGGCCACGTGCGGCGTGGCCATGCTGGTGCCCTGATACGAGGCGTAGACGGAGCGCGACACGTCCCTCGGGTCGATGGTGTTCTGGATGATGCCGCCCGCGTCCCCACGGCGCTTGTCACCACCGGGCGCGGCGATGTCCAGCTCCTTGCCATAGGACGAGTACGGCGCCAGCGAGCCCTCCGGCCCCACCGCCGACACCGCCACGGCGCCGGGATAGGCCGCGGGGAACTCAACGTGCGCGCGGCCGCCGTTGCCCGCAGCCGCCACCACCGTGACACCCTTCTTGCGGGCGTACTCCACCGCCTGCGCCATCACCTGCGAATAGCCGCCGCCGCCCAGCGACATGTTGATGACGTTGGCGCCCTTGTCCGCCGCGAAGCGGATGGCGTCCGCGATGTCCGCCGTGGTGCCACCACCGAAGTGGTTGAGCACCTTCACCGGCATCAGCGTCGCCTCGAAGGCCACGCCCGCCACGCCCTCGCCGTTGTTGGTGGCCTGCGCGATGGTGCCCGCCACGTGCGTGCCGTGGCCGTGGTCATCGTTGGCGTGCTCGTCGTCGTTGACGAAGTCGTAGCCGGCCACGAACTTCACGCCCTTGAGGTCGGGCACCTGCTTGAAGTCCTCGTGGTCCTCGTACGCGATGCCCGTGTCCAGCACGGCCACGACGACACCCTTGCCCCGGCTGCGCTCCCAGGCCTTGGGCATGTCGATCATCTGGAGGTTCCACTGCCGCGCGTACTCGGGGTCATTCGGCGTGAAGCTCGCGCGGACCTCCATCAGCGGCTCGGCGGCCTCGACGCTCGGGTGCTGGCGGATCTTCTCCAGCACGCCCGCCACGTCGTCCACGCCCACCGCCAGCGTGAGGGCCTCGTCGGCGCTCTCCACCGAGTTGAGCTCCAGGTCCACGCCCCAGTCGGCCTCCCAGGCGTCGAACTCCGCCTTGGTGGTGCCGTCCTTGAAGTCCACGACGATGGCGTGGGGCACCACGTCCACCGCGTCCGCCAGCGAGGCGGGGGGCGGCGCCGGGCGCTCGGACTCGCTCTGGGCGGACTTGCACGCGGGCGCCACCGTCACGGCCAGGGCCAGCGCGGCTCCGCCCAAACTCCATCGCACCATCCGCATCGGGTTGCTCCTTGAGAAACGAGGCACGCTTCCGGAAGACCCTACGAACGAACGGAGAAACGATTGGGTCTGCACGGACAGTCTGTACGCCCACTCTCCCGGCGTGCAAGTGCGGGAGGCTGAAGAAATGTGAAGAAGTCCGCTGGGTTGCGGAGCATCGGTCAACCGCCGGAGAGGCGCTGGAGCCAGGTGGACAGGGCGTGCCCCACCTGCGGGAGGTTGCGTTGGAAGGTGGCGCCCGCGTCGTCGATGACCTCGAAATCCCCCCCGGCCCGGGCCACCGCCGCCGACACCGCCGCCCGAGCCATCCGTGCGTCCCCCTCCCCCTGGACCACCAGAAACGGACACGTCACGCGCCCCAGCACCGCCGGGTCCACGTCCGCCGGCGCGACCAGACACAGGCCCCCCACGGCGGGGAAGCGCGCCTGGAGCGCCAGGGCCACCTGCGCGCCGCCGTGCAGCGACGCCACCGCCACCGCGCTCGTGCCGGCCGTCTCCAGGAGCACCCGCATCGCCGCCTCGGCGTCCTCGAGCAACGCCAGGTCCTTGCCCCGCTTGCCCTGGCTCGCGCCCACGCCCCGGTGATTGAAGCGCAGGGTGGGAAAGCCCGCGCTGGCCGCCGCCCAGGCGAGCTCCGCGGCGATGACGTGATCCATCCCCCCACCCTCGTCCGGCCGCGGCGGGATGATGAGCAACGGAGGCGCGCGCTTGCCGCGATGCGCCGTGCCCTCCATCACCTCCGCGCCCACGGGGATGAGCGTGGAGCGCTCCAGGAACTGACCTTTCTGGACCATGAAACCCACCATAGGAGGGCGGGCGCCGGACCGATACTCCTGCCCGCGCCGCCCCTCGGAAGGCCTCCAACCCTGGAGATCACCTCGGGTTCGGCTCGGCTTCCCCGCTTCACTCGGGATGTGACGCAACAAGTCACCACGACGCATCGCGTCGGAATTGAGTGTTTGGAGCGAATTACCGCGTTCGTGCGCAACTTCGGACGGCTTCCTGGGACAATGGGGCAAGGACGTCATCTTCCATCCCCCCGTTGTAGTCCGCAGGAGCCCTCCAGCATGAGCACCATCGAGCGTGGCCGCCCCGTCGTCGGCACCACCCCCCGGACCCCTGTTGGTCGCACGTCGGAAGTGAACACCGTGGCGACGCCGGCGGTGCAGCCGAGCGCGGCGCGCGCGAACGCGGTGGTGGATGGCTTCGAGAGCGGCAAGGCGAGGGGCACGGCGACGGTGGCCGGTGTCTTCACGGCGCCCCCGGGCTCGAAGGACAAGGTCTACGACGGCAAGCTGGTGGGCGCGGGTGGCCAGACGTTCGAGCCCGGCACGCCGCTGAGCGACATCCCCGCCTTCACGCCGAAGAACAACCCGAACGCGACGGCCACGGTCATCTACACCAACGGCATGCGCACGGACCTGGCCAAGCAGACGGCGGAGCTGCAGGCGCTCGCGGACACGACGGGCATGCGCACCATCGGCATCCACAACTCCACGCAGGGCACCGTCGCCGACCTGTTCCAGGCCGTGAAGGACAAGCTGGACAAGGGCACCAACCCGGCCGTGGATACGCTGGCGGACACGGTCTACAACGAGCTGAAGGCGGGCCGGGACGTGCACCTGGTCGGCTACAGCCAGGGTGGCCTCATCACCTCGCGCGCGCTGTCGGATGTGGCGCGCCGGCTGCGCATCGAAGATGGGATGTCGAAGGAGCAGGTCGAGCAGACGATGAGCAAGCTGAACGTGGAGACGTTCGCGGCCGCCGCCTGCACCTATCCGGACGGCCCCAACTACGTGCACTACATCAACAACCGCGACGCGGTCCCCACGCTCTTCGGTCTGGGCGGCAAGGGCTGGAGCCCCGCGGACCTGCTGCGCCACGCGGGCAAGGGCGCGCAGGTGCACTACTTCTCCGAGGACACGGTGTTCTCGGGCGCGCACTCGCTGGTGGGCACGTACCTGAACCACCGCGTCCCGTTCGAGCAGGCTCGCGCCGGCCAGTTCTGATGGCCCACACGCCAGTCGTGGTAAACCACCACCATGACGCGTGACGAGGCCACTCAACTGGTGCAGGAGTATCTTCGGGCTCAGGGCGTCCACCTGAGCCCCGGGCTCAATCCCAAGGGGCTCGGTGGAGTGTCGGTGGGCGAGGCGCAGCTGTACTTCGAGCACTCCGAGGACACCGGCGAGCTCAAGTGCAGCGCCCTCATCTATCGCTTCCGTGACGCGCCCCGCCCCGGCGTCCTCGAGGGCTTCCGCGCCGAGCAGGCCGCGGGCACGGACGCCGGCGGTGGCACGGTGGACTTCGAGTCGGAGAGCAAGAGCCTCTTCCTCAGTCGCTCGTACCAGACGCCGCCCATCGACCTGGTCTTCGCCTCGGAGCTGAGCAAGCTCATGGCGGCGAGCCTGCGCTGGGGCAGCGAGGTGTTCGAGCGCGTGGCCTCCAAGGTCATCCCCGCGAAGTGACGTAGGAGGGCTTCGGACATGGCGCTCGCGTTCTCCCGCCACCTGCAGTGGCTCCTGTCGACCATGGGCCTGGCGAAGCCCCCTCCCCCGCCGGGCGGCCCGATGACTCGCGAGGCCGCGCGGGAGCTGGTGCGCTGGTACCTGCAGACGCAGGGCGCGGGGATGAGCGAGGGCCTCAACGCGCAGGGCTTCGGCGGCGCGATGGTGGGCGACGCGCAGCTCTACTTCGAGCACCACGAGGCGACGCAGACACTCGAGTGCAGCGCGCTGGTGTACCGCTTCCGCGAGGACCCGAAGCCGGGCGTCATCGACGGCTTCCGTCGTGAGGCGGAGGAAGGCACCGACGCGGGCGGCGGCACCGTGGACTTCGAGACGGAGAACAAGAGCCTGTTCCTCAGCCGCGACTACACGCGGCTGCCCGCGGGCTCCGCCTTCACGAAGGACATGGAGCGGCTGATGAAGGCCAGCCTCACGTGGGGCACCACCGTGCTGGACCGCGTGGCGTCGCGCGTCTTCGGGACGTGAGCGCGGCGCAAGTCCGCCAGCCGCATGCCTCGGCTTCTCGCGCCTCGCATCAAGCCAGGGTGGTGAGGCACCGGCCGGAGCACGGCCACTCGCCTGGGGCACGCCCCCTCCCCGACCGGGAGGGAGCGACACTCATCCCCCAAGCTCCGCGGCGCCCCCACGCGACGGCTAGCAGCAAGCGCGCGTCAGACGGCCTGCAGCACGTAGAACTTGAGGTACTTCCCTTCCGGGAACTGCAGGCGCACCGGGTGGTCCGGCGGCTGGTAGCGCTCCTCGACGAGCGCCAGGTCCACGCCCGCCTTGAAGCCCGCCTCGCGCACCGCGCCCATGAACTCATCCGGGCTCACGCGCGCTGAGCACGACGCCGTGGCCAGCAGCCCACCGGGCCGGAGGATGCCCAGCGCCTGACGGTTGAGCGACGCGTACCCGTCGATGGCCGCCTGAACCGCGCGCTGACTCTTGGCGAAGGCGGGCGGGTCCAGGATGAGCAGGTCGAAGGTGCGGCCCTCGTCCTTGAAGGACTGGATGACCTTGAACACGTCCGCCGCGAGGAAGTCGTGCTTCTCCGCGGGCAGCCCGTTGCGCGTGAAGTTCTCGCGCGCCAGGGCGATGGCCTCCGGGTCCAGGTCCACGGAGAACACGCTGTTGGCCCCGCCCAGCGCCGCGTTGACGGAGAAGCCGCCGCTGAAGCTGAAGCAGTTGAGCACGTCTCGGCCCTTGGCCAGTCGACGGATGAGGTGACGATTCTCCCGCTGGTCCAGGAAGAAGCCCGTCTTCTGCCCTCGCCACACGTCCACCATGAAGGTGACGCCGCGCTCGCGGATGGCGATCTGCTCGGGCGCTTCGGGGCCGTACAGCATGCGCCCGGTGCCCCGGCCCTCGTCCTCCTCCACGTCGTCGCGCGCCACCTCGTCGCGGCCGACGATGCCCTTGAGCCCCGGCACTCCGGCCTTCAGCGCCTCGATGATGAGCGGCCGGTACGGCGTCAGGCCGGCCGAGTACAGCTTCATCACCGCCCAGCCCGCGTAGAGGTCCACCACCACGCCCGGCAGGCCGTCGCCCTCGCCGTGGATCAGGCGGTAGCTGTCCGTGTCCGTCAGGTCGATGAGCGACTGGCGCTCGGCCAGCGCCTGGCGCACGCGCCGGGTGATGAAGCCCGCGTCCACCGTGTCCCGCGAGTCGCGCGTCAGCACCCGCACGGCGATGGCCGAGTGCGGGTCGTAATACCCGCGCGCGACGAACTTCCCGTTCTCCGTCAGGTCCACCACGCTGCCGGCGGGGATGCGCGGCACGTGCTCCAGCGCCTTGCGGAACACCCACGGGTGCCCCGCGCGCAGGTGCCGTCCCAGTCCGCGCGCCAGCTCCAACTTCACGACATTCACGGTGTCACTCCTCACGAGCCCTTCGGCTCCGCCGGGCCAGCAGCGTCCGGGCCAGCTCCTCGAAGCCCTTGCCCTCCGCCGCCCGGGTGATGAAGGCCGGCGGCGCGTCGATGCGGTCCAGCACCGCGCGCACGTTGGCCACGCCCACTCCCAGCTCGAAAGCCTGGAACATCGGGGCGTCGTTGAAAGAATCCCCCACGTACACGTAGCGGCCGTCCCGGGGCTCCAGCTTCTCGCCCCACGCCACCCGCGCGAATCTCCGCGTCGCGCTCAGCTTGTCGAAGCGGCCGAGCCAGCAATTCACATGCACCGACGAGCGCACCGCCGTCACGCCTCGCGCGTGCAGCAGCGACTCGATGCGAGAGGCGCCCTCCTCGCCGAGGCGGGCCTCCTCGTTGTAATCCACGGCCAGGTCCACTTCCGTGTACGCGCTGTCCACCGACAGCCTCGCGCCGGGCACCTGCTTCAACACCCGGGCGACCTCGGCCTGGAGCCGGCGCCGGTTCGCCACGCGCTCAGCGGGCGACTCCAGGTACACCTTGCGCAGCCCTCGCTTGCCGCGCAGGAAGAACAGGCCGCCGTTCTCCACGATGACGCCGTCCACCGGGAGCTGTCGGGCCCACGCCTCGCCCCACCCCGCCGGACGACCGCTCACCAGCACCACGCGCAGCCCGGAGTCGGACAGCCGCTCCAGCGCTCGCACGGTGTCCGAGCGCAGCTTGTGGCCCGTCGTCAGCGTGCCATCCACGTCCGTGAAGACACCCTCGACACGGGACAGGTCCGCCTCGCGCAGCGGGCGCGGCGTCACGACCTTGCTGGAGGCCGGCATCACATCACGTCCAGTTGGGCGAGCAGTCCCTGGAAGATCTCGATGGTCGCGCCCAGCTCCGGGCCCGTGAGCTGGGCCAGCGGCTGCTTGCGCGCCTTGCGCAGGAACGCGTCCATGTCCGACGCGCGCCCGTAGAGCGCCTGGGCCGCCTGGGCCGCCTCGGCGAGCAGCCGCGCGGACACCGGCGCGTCCTCGTCCACCAGCGACAGGGCCCGCTCCAGCTTCACGCCGCAGGAGGCCCACACCTCGCGGTCGTGGATGATGAGGATCTGCCGCTGGTTCACAGCGGACAGGCCGCGCACGAAGGTGTCCAGCTCGCTGACGACCTTCAGCAGCTCCTCGCGAGAGGGGTTGGCGAGGATGGCCAGCCGCCCCACCTCCGCGCGCATCTCCACGATGTGGCGCTTGTCCTGCGCGCGCAGGTTCCGGTACGCGGCCGTGCGGCCGAACGCGTCCATCTCCGTCTGGAGCTGCTGCGCGTTCCACTGCACGTCCTGCGCCTCCGCCTCGCGCACCTTGTTGAGCCTCGCGGTGAGGATGCGGCCCAGGTCCGCGGAGATGGCGCGCACCGTCACCGCGGCCTTCACCTCCGCCTCGTGGCCGGGCACCACCTGCGCCCGCGTCACCTCGCCCAGCGTGCTCGCCGTCTCGAACACGAGGTTGCTGACGCGCTCACGGAAGCTCGAGCGGAAGCGTTGTATCTCCGCCAGCAGCGTCCACCGGTCGCTCACCACGGAGGGGTTGCGCATGGCCTCGCCCAGCTGGGTGATTCCCTGGGCCAGCTGCGTCATCGCGTCATGCATCAGCATGCCCGGGTCCTTGGTGCCGCTCAGGACCAGGTCGGCCAGGTTTCCACCGGGCTGCGCGGGGAACTGCACGCGGATGACGTTGAGGAGCGCGTTGACGTCCATCACCGTGTCACGGATGACGGGCGCCATCTCCTCCCAGAGGGAGAGGTCCGGGCTGGAATCCACCACGGGCGTCTCGTACTTCACCAGGTCCATGTCGCTCAGCCGGGCGATGGCCTGGGCGGCGGCGGCGTACACCTTGCGCAGCCGGCCGGCGAAGGCGCCGTCGGGGTGGGCCTGGAGGATTTCTTCGAGCCTCGGAGTCAGGGAGGCCTGCGGGTTCTCGGCGTCTGCGGACACGGGGGGCACACTCTAGCGCTCGACTTCCGCGCGGGGGAGTTCTAGCACTCGGACCGGGGCCGCGCCGCAAGGCCCGGGAGCGCTACGGGATGATTCAGGTCTGTCTGCTGAAGGACGGAGCCCTCTTCACCGGGGGTGAGGAGCTGCTCGCCGAGGAGGGGCGCAAGTGGATCGACGTCCTCCAGCCCGACGAGGCGCAGATGGCCCGGCTCGCCGAGCGCTTCGGCCTGCACAAGCTGGCCGTCGAGGACTGCCTCCACCTGGACCAGCGCCCCAAGCTGGAGGAGTACCCCAACCACGTCTTCGTCGTGCTCCAGGGCTTCAGCGCGGGCAAGGACGTCTGCCAGCTCACCCTCCATGAGCACCACTTCTTCCTCGCCAAGGAGTGGATCATCAGCGTGCATGAGCTGCCCTTCGACGGGCTGGAGTCCGTGAGACAGCGCGTGCGCGCGGACCCCGCCACCACCCTGGGGCGCGGCACGGACTTCATCCTCTACCTGCTGGCGGACGGGCTGGTGGATGCCCAGTTTCCCATCCTCGACACGTTCAGCGACGAGCTGGAGGACCTGGAGGTGGCCATCTTCGAGCAGGCGGAGAAGACCCAGCTGCAGCGCATCTTCGAGCTGAAGCGGATGCTGGTGCAGCTGCGCCGGGTGCTCTCCCCCCAGCGCGACGTGGTGGGGCTGATGGCGCGGCGGGGCATCTCCCACGTCGACGAGCGCTCCACGCTCTACTTCCGCGACGTGTACGACCACCTGGTGCGGCTGTACGAGCAGATCGACGCGGGCCGCGACATCCTGGGCAACGTGATGGACGGCTACCTGTCGATGGTGGCCAACAAGACGAACGACATCACCAAGCAGCTCACCATCTTCGCCACCATCTTCCTGCCGCTCTCGTTCATCGTCGGATTCTTCGGACAGAACTTCGACGCGCTGTCGGGACGGGGCTCGTACATCGCCATGTGGGTCTCGATTGTCGCCCTGCCCGTGTCCCTCTTCTTCTGGTTCAAACACAAGCAGTGGCTGTGAGGCCGCTCGCTGGAGGATGCATGCCGACCGTCACCGTGAATGGCCTTCCCCTGCACTACCGCGACGTGGGCCAGGGCCCGGCGGTGGTGCTGTTGCACGGCTTTCCCCTCAACGGGGAGTCCTTCGATGCGCAGGTGAAGGCCCTGTCGGGCCGCTACCGCTTCATCCTCCCGGACACGCGGGGCTTCGGCGGGAGCGGGCTCGGTGAGGGCCCCACCCTCATGTCCCTCATCGCCCAGGACACCCTGGCGCTGCTGGATGCGCTCGGCATCGACCGGGCCGTGGTGGGCGGGGTGTCCATGGGTGGCTACGCGGCCATGGCGCTGCTGCGCGAGGACGCGGGGCGGGTGGCGGGCCTCGTGTTGATGGACACGCAGTGCACCGCGGATGACGACGCGGGCAAGGCGCGCCGCGAGGCCTCCGCGAAGGAGGCGCTGGAGAAGGGCGTGGAGCCTGTCATCCAGGCCCTGCTGCCCAAGCTCGTCGGCGGCGGGGCGGATTCACAGGTGGGTCGCGCGGTGGAGGCGCAGATGCGCGCGGCCTCGCCCCAGGCCATCGCCGCCGCCCAGAGTGGCATGGCGCTGCGTCCCGACAGCAAGGACATCCTGGCGCGCTACGCGGGGCCCGCGTTGATGGTGGTGGGAGAGCACGACGCCATCACCCCGCCCGAGAAGGCGAAGCAGATGGCGGACCTGGTGACAGGAGCCCGGCTGGAGGTCATCCCCGGCGCCGCGCACCTGGCCAACCAGGAGCAGCCCGAGCGCGTCAACGCGGTGCTGGACTCATTCCTCGCGTCACTCTGAGGAGCTCAGCGCCCACGGGTCGCCAGTCGGCGGGCCTCCTCGAGGACATGCGCCTTGAGGAGATAACCGAAGCCCGCGTTCTGGATGCGGGTGACGAGCTCCTGTCGGGTGGAGCCCATGTGCTCGGCGACCTCGTCCAGGTTCCACCGGGATTGGGCGAGCCGTTGCAGCAGGTAGGCGCGACGCGTCTGCGCCGCGGAGAGGCGGTACGTCTTCAGGTATTGAAGCGTGCCGTCCTTGTCCACGATGGCCTCGCCCAGGTGGTTCTCCGCCGACGGGACCAGGCTCGTGTGGAAGCGCTGCAGGAGATACGGGCCGGCCTCGTACACCTTCTGTGACGACACCTCGACGCCGAAGAGGCCTCCGGCCATGAAGCCGTGGAAGGCGCCCCAGTCCTCGCGCATGCGCGTCACCTCCGCGCGCAGCTCACCGAGGCTCGACACCCGCTTCGCGTCCAGCGGCGTCCACAGCTCGACGACCTCCTGGAGATAGCCGTACTGGAGCAGCAGCTCGCCGTAGAAGTCCTCGAGCAGCGTGCGGTGCAGGACGCGGTAGTCGTCGGGATGTGAGACGACGAAGGCGGACAGCAGCTCATCCGCGTTGAAGAGCAGCAGGCCCACCTGCTTCTCGTGGACCTCGAAGGTGCGCAGCGCCCCGTCCAACACCGAGCTGAGCCACCCGGGGACGGAGGACTCCATGCGGGGATTGAGCCCGTAGGTCAGCGCGTCGCGCGAGTACTCCGACCAGGCAATCTCCGGCCCGCCGAAGTGCTGCGCCAGGAAGCCCTCCATCGCCAGATGCAGGGGCAACATGCGCAGCTGGTTCTTGTCCTCGCGGTGCACCATGCGATGCAACAGGCGCACCGGGACGGGGCCGGCCATCACCTTCTTGCCGTCACGCGCGTTCAGCCACGTGCCGTAGACGGCGTCCGCCTGGCGCTGGCCCCAGCTCACCACCATGCCGTGCGGGACGTAGGAGATGTACTTGAGGCCGCGGCCCTCGAGCTCACCCTCCAGGGACACCACCGCCGCCCACTCCGAGTACTCGCGGCGCGCGAAGCGCAGGTCGTCCCGCACCTCGTCGCGGAGCACCGGCACCAGCCGCATGCGGTTCCACGCCTGCGCTGGCGCGAAGCGCAGCCCGTGCGCCTCCAGTCGCCGGATGAGTCGCGTGTCGCTCATGCCTCCACCTCGTCCGCGCCTTCCTGCACCTGGGGCTTCAGCCACGAATCCACGCATCCGGACAGGTAGCGCTCCAGCTCCGCCAGCGACGCCGTGCCCTCCGCGAAGCGCGCGAAGCCGAGCACCGTCGGGACGTCCTCGGCGTCTCGCACGCCCACCGTGGCCACCGCTCCGCCGAACGAGCGCGGCGCGTACTCCTCCGCGTCGAAGACGGGATTGACGTGCACCAGCGCGGTGCGCCGGCCCCGGTCCAGGCGCTCACGGAACACCCGCGTCAGCTCCGCCACCGCGCCCGGCGGGTCATTGTCGTAGCCATCCGAGACGATGACCACCAGCTCCGCGCCCCACTCCAGCGCATCCAACAGGGGCGTGGCCAGGTCCGTCTGCCCGCGCGCCGACACCGTCAACGGGTCCTCCACGGGCTCGCCCGTCCAGAAGGCCCGGTACTCCCGCGCCGCGGAGGACAGCAGGTAGTGCGTCGCCAGCGCCACGGCCAGCGGACGCCGCCGCTTCTGCAGCGAGCCGGACGTCGAATAGCTCCGGTCCAACACCGCCGCCACCTTCCCCAACGCGGGCTTCGCGCGCGCCAGCACCCGCGCCGCCGAGCCCTCCAGCGCCGTGTGCAACTCCTCGCGGCGAGAGGCCCGCGCCTCCGCCTTCAATGACAACACATACAGCGCGAGCTTCGTCAGCGGCGCGCGGGACAGGTCCACCGCCGGCTCCACGCCCCCCTCGCGTGCGGCGGACTCCTGGAGTCGCAGGCGCTCCGCCTGGGTGAGCCGCGGCTCGATGCGCTGGAGGAACACGTCGCGCGGGACGCCGTGCTTCTGCGCCAGTCCCTCCGCCACCGTGTAGGGCAGCTCGTAGAGCGCTTCTTGCGCGAAGTGCGCCCGACGAAAGGATTCGAGCAGCGGCTGGGTGAAGACCCGCTTCTTCCAGCCCTTGAAGAGGAACGGCCCCAGCTCGCCCTCCAGCTTCACGTGCCCGTGCACCACCGCCGCGCGCAGCTTGGAGCGGTACTTCACCGCGTCGAAGGAGAGGTTCGAGCGCCCGGCCAGGTACTCCCGGACGATGGCGCGGCTGCGGCGGTTGTTGACGCGCCGCGAGCGCAGCGACTCCAACACCCGGAACGCGCGCTGCGTGGGCAGCCGGCGCAGCGCCGCGGCGATGAGGGCCCCCTCCTCCGCTCGCCCGGCGGGGTCCACGGGACTGCCGGCGGCGAGCAGGTTGAGGATGATCTGTGCCTGGTTGAAGTGGTTGATGCCCGCCGCGAGCGTGCGGCGGTAGAGGCGCCGGTAGTTGCCCAGGATGTACTGGTGCAGGAACTCGATGGAGACCGACTGCCCGCGCGCGTCACCGTAGAACTCCCGCTGGCCGGTGCAGGAGAAGCACGCGTTGACGAACATCACCAGGTCCTCTCGGGCGACCTGTTCGATACGGACTTCTGCGGGCAAGGCCATCGCGCGCACTGCCTCCGGGAAGACGAGAGGAGCGCCGCTCGGGGAAGAGTGAAACGACCAGCGTGTCAGGCTCCAAAGGCTTGAATCGGAAGTCGCATCGGAGTCCCGCGAGCGGCGCGCCGAGGCTACCACACGTCGCGCGCCGGGGACTCCTGACGTCCGCCTTCACCGCCTCACGGCTGGCACGACACCTCGGTGTCCTCCACCACGCAGGAGGTGCACGAGGCCGTCTCCACCAGGATGCCCTCGCGGCACTCCAGGATGGCCTTCCCGTCCTGACGGCACAGGCCCCGCCCCTCGGCGCTGGCCGCGCACGCATCCCCCGGGCCGTTGCCGGAGGTGTCACAGCGCACCGCCTCGTCAGACTCGCGACACCCCAGCGGCCCCCGGCACGGCAGCTGCCGCCACTTGCCGGAGCGACACTCCAGGGCCAGGACGGCCTCCTGACAGATGAAGCTCCCCGGTTCGTCGCAGTCGTCCCCAGAGCCGGGGCCACCGCAGGCAGTGAGGAGGAGGGAGCCAACAGCGGACACGAGTGCGAGGAAGGAGCGGTTCATGGGCTGAACCCAATATTTCGAGCGTCCCGCTCCCGGTCAACCACCCAGTGTCGACTGGAAGAAACGCCGGAAGTTTCCGCCCATCACACGTTCCACCCAGGACTCCGGATGGCGGCGCAGCAGTGCCGTGGTGAGCAGGTGCAGGTCCGTGACGTCCTTCATGCCCTTGGGCAAGGGCACCATGCCGTCGTAGTCCGAGCCCAGACCCACACCCTCCTCGCCCATGACGTCCACCGCGTGCTCGATGTGGCGAACCACGTCGTCCACCGAGTCTCCGCCCAGGTACACGGGGGCGAAGATGATTCCCACCACCCCACCCCGGTCCGCGATGAAGCGCAGCGAGGTGTCGCTCAGGTTGCGCCACCCGCCGCCCGCCGCGCGCACCCCCGTGTGCGAACAGAAGTAGCGCACCGAGGGATGGGAGAAGAGGTTCTCCAGGGTGCGCTCGGAGGCGTGCGCCACGTCCACGCTCAATCCCAGCCGGGCCATCTCCTCCATCACCTCGTGGCCCAGCGTCGTCAGCCCCCGGTTGCCCATCATCGGGAACGAGGAGCCGCCCAGGTCATTGTTCGACAGGTGCGTGAGCCCCATGAAGCGCACGCCCCGGCGGTGCAGCTCCGCCAGCCGCTCCACCTTCCCCTCGATGGCGTGCCCGCCCTCCACGCCCAGCACCGCGGACAGCCGCCCCTGGGCCAGGTTGTCGTCCAACACCTGACGCGAGTCGGCCACGCGCACCGCGTCCCCGGAGCGCTGGCAGAACTCCGCCATGCGCTCGAGCTGCCACAGCGCCCGCGTCCACTCGCTGGCGCGCGCCTCCCGAGGCCAGCCGCGCCACGCGGCGAACACCGGGAAGCCGCCGATGAAGGGGAAGCCGCGGGTGACGATGGTGAAGCACTGCAGCTTCACCCCCGCCTCCCGCAGGCGGGGGAAGTCCACGTGCCCCTCGTCGGAGCGGACACACAAGTCCCGGTTCCACATGAGGGAGTCCGCGTGTCCGTCCGCGATGCACCAGCGCTGGTGGAGCTCGTTCACGTCACCCATAGGTGCCTGAGTCTGCCCATCCCACGGCCCCAGACAAGCACCCTCCGACCCACGCCGGGCCTCATGTCCCGCTGGCGATGACGCCGCGGGGGAAGGCGAGCCCGGCCAG
Organism: Myxococcus sp. AB025B; assembly: GCF_006518215.1. Lineage (NCBI taxonomy): Bacteria > Pseudomonadati > Myxococcota > Myxococcia > Myxococcales > Myxococcaceae > Myxococcus > Myxococcus sp. AB025B. Next base: position 12,097 of record NZ_SRLW01000039.1, on the reverse strand, counting down.
CGCGTCCTCCGGGGACAGCACGTCCGCGGCCTGCCCCCGGGAGCGCGCCTCCTGGCGCACCTGCAGGGCCTCCCGCGCGGCCTCCGGCGGACCATAGGCGTACCCCCGCCCCGCCAGCACCCCACGCAGCGCGTCCCGCAGCTCCAGCGCCGTCTGGAAGCGCTCCTCCGGCTCCCGGCGCAGCAGCCGCGCCAGGATGGAGCGCAGCGGCGAGCACAGGGACCGCGTCGCATGCTCCACGTGCTCCGGCGCGAAGCAGGCCACGCGCGCCGCCATCAACGGCAGGGGCAGCCAGCTGGGCGACTCCGCCTGGAGTGCCTCCGCGTCCGGGTGCGGGCCGGCCGCGAGCGCCGCGCGCTCCACCGGCTCCAGGTCCAGCAGGTGCAACCCGGTGGCGAGCTCCAGCAGCACCACGCCCAGGGAGAACAGGTCCGAGCGCCCGTCGACCGGGCGGCGCAGCAACACCTCCGGAGACGCATACGCCAGGTCTCCGCGGACCACGTGGCCTTCGGTGGCCACGCGCCCCGGCAGCCGCGCCCACGCCAGCGCGAAGTCCGCCAGCTTCACGTGGCCGCGCGCGTCCAGCCGCAGCGTGCGCGGGCTGACGTCCCGGTGCACGAGCCCCAGGGGCCTGCCCCGGTCATCCTCCAGCGAGTGCGCGTGGTGGAGCGCGTCCGCCAGCTGCTCTCCCACGTAGGCGGTGAAGGCTTCCGAGAGCGGCCGGCGCCGCAGCGCCGCGAAGCTGATGAGCGTCTCCAGGCTCTGGCCCTCCACGTACTCCATGACGAGGTGGGGCGAGCCGTCGTGCACGCGCACCAGGAACACCCGCGCGATGGACGGGTGCGACAGCCGCATCAGCAGCTTGACCTCCTCCCGCAGCCGCGCCCGACCGAGTTCGTCCTCCGCGTCCATCAGGCGCTTGATGAGCACCAGGTCACCGGGCGAGTCCGCGTAGTGCCTGCGGGCGAGCAGCAGCTCGCCCGAGCCACGCGAGCCCAGGTAGCGGATCAGCTCGTAGGACGTGGCGCCCGCGGAGAAGAGGATGAAGGGTTTGAGGGAAGGCGGATCCGGGTGGTGGGTGCCCATGCGAAGGACGGCTCCTGGTGCGAAGGACCTCCCCAGGGTTGGGAAGGCGTGAGGAAACCTCACGCATCCTCCCTACCATCCAGGTCCGACACGCACTTCCGACCCCTCAGAATGGATTCAGGGAAAAAAGGAAACGGCCCCCACCGGAGTGGGAGCCGTCCCTGGGCCGCCCGTGAGGAGACGAGCCGCCCGACCGCGCCCCGTGGGTTACTTGGTGGGCTTCACGTCCTGCGTGACGTTCAGCTCACGGACCACCATGTCCTTGCCATCCATGACGTACGACGCGCGGACCTGGTCACCCTCCTTCAGGTCACCCAGCTTCACCTCCTGGTTGTTCTGGAGGATGCGGCTCTGGTCGTTCGTCTTCAGCTTGAGCTGACGGTTGTTGGAGGTGTCCACCACCGTCAGCGAGCTGCCGCTGGTGGAGAGCACGCGACCGGACACGTTGGTGGTCGCCGCCATGGCGCCCGCCGTGCCGGAGCCGCCCTGGGCCAGCTCCTCGTTGCGCTCACGCCGCGCCTCGGCGAGGTCCGCCTGCTCATCGCGGACGTCCTCCTGGGCGCTGGCGATCTCCTCGTTCGCCTCACGCTGGGACTCGGCAATGTCCTCCCGCGCGTCGCGCTGGGTGTTCGCGATGTCCTGCTGCTCGTCCTGGCGAATCTCCGCCACCTCCTGGCGGGCCTCGTTCTGCGCCTCGGCGACGTCCTGGCGCTGCTCCGCCACGTTGTCCCGCTTGCTGCAACCGGTCACCATCGCCATCGCCGCGACCGCACCGACCGCCATCATGAGCTTGCGCATGTTCGTCCTGCCCCTTTCGGTAGGCTGCCCGGAGTGAGTGTTCCCCGGTGTTGGACAGAAAGTGAGCGCTCCCCTCGAACTTGCACAGGGCTTGCGCACACGCGCGGGAGGACACAGGGGGCCCTCGGCGTGCACCCGGGCCTTGCTCGCCCGGCTGCTCTGCGTGGGAACATTCCCTGACACGGCTCATCGGGGAGCACCCGATTGCCGACGGAGAGGCGCCGGCTTCTCCCCGTGCTCCAGGCGTTGACGGACTACGGCCCCGCGTCGCCGCCAGCGTCCGGAGAACCGCCATCCGGCGCGCCGCCGCCCGCGTCGGCGTCATCGCAGAACGGAGCGCCGCCCTCCACCCAGCGGGCGACGAGGGCGCGCTCTTCCGCCGTGGGCAACGGGACGGTGGTCGGCGAGGGCGGCATGTCCTGGAACACCGAAGTGCGCGCGCGGATTCTCTCCGCCTTCGCGAAAGCGCCCGGCAGTCCACCACCGTCCGCGCCGCCATCCGGCGCCACGTAGTAGTCCAGGCGGAACGAGGCCTGGCCGCTGCCGCTGGTGTCCGCGCCGTGGCAGGTGCTCACGCAGCTGGCGGCGAGGATGGGCTGCACGTCGTCGCAGTACGTGGGCACCGGCCCCGCGTCGCTGGGGCCCGCGTCGGACCCGGGCAGGCCGAGCACCTCGCACGTGCGCCCCTGCCCCTGCCTCACCGCGACGCAGACGTGGGTGTCGGGACAGTCGCCGGCCGTCTCGCACGTCTTGCCGGTGAAGTCCGCCACGTCGATGGTGCAGGCCACGAGGAGGGCGGCCGCGCCGGTGGCGCCCGCGAGGAGTTTCTTCATGTTGGGCTCGGGAGAAACCGGGGACGAAGGAAGCGAGGGGGAACGGCCGCGACGTCAGGGCCCGGCATCGGGGCTGTCACAGAAGGGAGCACCACCGGCCACCCAGCGCGCCACCAGGGCCCGCTCCTCGGCGGTGGGCTGGGTGACGCCGCTGCCCGAGGGAGGCATGTCCTTCAGGTCCGACGTGCGCACCCGGATGCGCAGCGCCTTGGCGCGCGCGCCCGGCACGCCGTTGCCCGTGGGCTCGTAGTAGTCCAGGCGGAACGAGGACTGGCCGCTGCCGCTGGTGTCCGCGCCGTGGCAGGTGCTCACGCAGCTGGCGGCGAGGATGGGTTGCACGTCGTCGCAGTACGTGGGCACCGGCCCCGCGTCCGTGCCGCCGTCGGCCTCGGCGTAGCTGGGGGGATAGATGACCTCGCACGTGCGCTGGCCGTCGGCGGCCACGGCGGTGCAGGCATACGCGGAGGGACACTCGGTGTCGTCCGAGCAGGCGCGCCCGGCGAGGTCGTCCACGTTGATGGAGCAGGCCACGGCCACCAGCACGGCACCGCAGGCCAGGAGGGGGACAGGAGAGCGGAGGGCCACGGGGGGCTCGGTCAGAAGTGGTAGGTGAGGCTGGCGGTGTCGGCGGCCTCGTCCGGGAGCAGCTCCAGCACCAGCCCGTACAGCACGGCGGCGCCCGCGGCGGCGTACATCAGGTTGGCCGCGGTGGACGCCGAGCGGGCGCGGTCCAGCGTGCTCCTCGCCTCCCGGGCGGACGACAGGCTCTGCGCGCGCTTGGCCTCTCCCTGCGCGAAGAAGCCCAGGCCCAGCCCCCCCACGGCCAGCACGCCGCCCGCGACGAAGGCATACCGGTGACCGTGCAGCAGGGGCTGGGGCGCGCGGACAGGGGCATCCAGGGTCGCGACGGGGTCCGCGGCGGCGGCGGTGACGGGCAGCCCGAGCGCGACGACGAGCGCGGTGGAGACAAGCCTGCTGGGAGCCATGAGCATGGCGCCGAGTATAGCGGTGACGCTGGCGGACGTACTGCCGGAGTGTGCGTTGACAGCACGAGAGGGCCCCTGTAGTGCGTGCCCGGGTCCCCATCGCAAGGAGCCGTGACGCCGTGCAGGTCTGGGTCAACGGAGAAACGCGCGAGGTGCCGGAGGCCATCACCCTCTCGGCGCTGCTGGAGTCGCTTCGGGTCGGCGGCCCGGGCGTGGCCGTGGAGGTGAACGCCGAGGTGGTGCGCCGCGCCCGCCACCCCGAGCACCGCCTCCAGCCGGGGGACCGCGTGGAGATCGTCACCTTCGTCGGCGGCGGGTAGCGAGGAGATGGCCATGAGCATCCAGGACAAGCCCTTCACCATCGCGGGGGTGACGTTCTCCTCCCGCCTCATCCTGGGGACCGGCAAGTACCCCAGTCACGCCATCATGAAGCAGTGCCACGAGTCCTCCGGCACGGAGATGGTGACGGTGGCCGTGCGCCGGCTGGACCTGAAGGCCACGGGCGAGGCGTCGCTCATGAGCTTCATCGACCGGCAGAAGCTGCGCCTTTTGCCCAACACGGCCCTCTGCTACACGGCCGACGACGCGGTGCGCACCTGCCGGCTCGCCGAGGAGCTGGGCATGAGCAAGTGGGTGAAGCTGGAGGTCCTCGGCGACGAGAAGACGCTCTACCCGGACGTCGAGGAGACGGTGAAGGCGGCGCGCATCCTGGTGAAGGAGGGCTTCACCGTGCTGCCCTACACCAGCGATGACCCCATCACCGCGCGCAAGCTGGAGGACGCGGGCTGCGCGGCGGTGATGCCGCTGGGCGCGCCCATCGGCAGCGGCCTGGGCATCCGCAACCCGCACAACCTGCGCCTCATCCTGGAGACGGTGAAGGTGCCCGTCATCGTCGACGCAGGCGTGGGCACCGCGTCCGACGCGGCCATCGCCATGGAGCTGGGCGTGGACGGCGTGCTGATGAACACCGCCATCGCCGGCGCGCAGGACCCGGTGCGCATGGCCGTGGCCATGAAGAAGGCCGTGGAGGCGGGCCGCGACGCGTACCTCGCCGGCCGCATCCCCCGGAAGGCCTACGGCTCCGCGTCCAGCCCCATCGACGGCATCGTCCAGTAGCCTTCTCCGCGGACGGACAGGACGCTCCCGTGGCGCCCACCCTCCCCCGGCTCGTCGTCATCACCGACTGGCGCCTTCCTCGGGGGCGCCTGCTGGAGGCGTTGTCCCGCGCGCTGGACGCGGGACCGGACGTCGCCGTGCAGCACCGCCATCCGGAGGCCACCTCGCGCGGGTTCCTCGAGGAGGCCCGGGTGCTCGCCGCGCTCTGCCATGCCCGGGGCAATCCGCTGTTCATCAACGGGCGGCTGGACGTGGCGCTGCTGGTGGACGCCCATCTGCACCTGCCCGCCCACGGGCTGCTGCCCGCGCAGGTCCGCCCTCGCCTGCCCGCGGGCCGACTCCTCAGCGTGGCCGTGCACGACGAGGCCGAGGCCCTGGACGCGAGCGGCGCCGACCTGGCCCTGGTGAGCCCCGTCCACGCGCCCGGCTCCAAGCCCGGGGATGCGCGGCGACCGCTCGGTCCCGAGGGGTTCCGTGCCCTGGCGGGCAGGCTCGGGTGCCCGGCGCTCGCGCTCGGGGGCATCACGAGCGAGCGGGCCCGTGCGCTGGAGGGCGCGGCGGGGGTGGCCGTCATCTCGGCGGTGCTGGAGGCGGAGGACCCGGCGCGCGCGGCGCGCACGCTGCTCGCGGCCTGCCCGCCCCGGGCTATGCTGCCGGTCCCGTGACTTCACCTGCCTCCGCATCCGCGCTGCGTCCCCTGGCCCTGGGGGAGCTCATCGACCGCTCCGTCACCTTCTGGCGCGGCCACCTCAAGCCCCTCTTCGTGCTCAGCCTGGGCTACTCGCTGGTCAACTACATCGCGACCAAGGGCGTGCTCCAGCTCACGCGGGTGCTGACGCCCATGCTGTACTCCCCCGACCAGCAGGTGCTGGCCCAGCAGAATCCGTTCGAGATGCTGGGGCAGTCCGCCCTCGCCATGGTGCTGTGGGGCGGGATGTTCTCGTTCCTCATCTGGAGCTACTGGCTGGCGATGGTCGCCACGTCCCGCTTCGTGGTGTCCACGCAGCTCGGCACGCCGGTGAGCCCCGCGGACAGCCTGCGCCGCAGCCTCTCCATGGTGGGGCCGGTGACGGGGGCGTTCGTGTTGTCTTTGGGCTGGTCGCTGCTGGTGATGCTGGTGGCGTGTGTCCCCGGCATCATCGTGCTCGTCGTGGGCGGAGTCGTGTCGGCGATGGGCTCGCAGGCGCTGGGCGCGGTGGTGCTCATCCTGGGTGTGCTGGTGCTGGGCCTGGGCATGGTGGGTGCCATGCTCTGGTACTTCCTGCGCTTCCTGCTCTTGCCGCCGGTGCTGGCGATGGAGGACCTGGGCGCGTGGGCCGCCTTCCAGCGCTCGGGGACGTTGCTGTCGGGGCGCGTGGAGCCGGGCTTCCTGGGGCGCGTCGTGGTGCGGGGGATGATTCTCTTCACCGTCGTCAGCCTCATCCTGTTCTCGGTGCACCTGCTGTTCGGCATCCCCTCCTGGCTGGTGATGCTGCCCTACGGCAACCCGTTCTCCGCGGACACCATCGCCCGCACGCCCCAGTGGCTGCTGGTGCCCGTCGAGCTGCTGCAGGTCATGGCCCAGTCCTTCTTCTCCCCCGTGAACTTCGTCGTCTGCGCGTTCTTCTACCTGGACCTGCGCGTGCGCCGGGAAGCCCTGGACCTGGAGCAGCGGCTGGGCGGTGATACGTCGCCGCTCGCCGCCTGACCTCGCGCGCCCGTGTCCTTCCTGCCCTTGATGCTCCTGCTGACCGCGCTTCCCTGCGAGGAGCGGGAGGACACGGCGCGCTCGCTCGAGGAGGCGCTGCGCGCGGGCCCCTCCGAGGTGTCCGCGTCACTGGAGCGACTGGAGCGGAGGCTCGGAGGAATCCCGCTGCCTCCCGCACCCGAGGACGCGACGGATGCTCAGCGCGTCGAGCAGGTGACGGCGTTCCTCGAACGCGCGTGTGGCTTGCGTGAGCAGGAGGCCCGCTCCGGCGAGCCGGTGACGGAGTTGCCCGCGAGCGAGCAGCAGCGGCTCAAGTCCGTGTTGGACCGGCCGGAGTTCGCTCGCGCGCGGCAGCGGCACGGAGATCTGGTGAAGCAGTGGCTGCGCAAGCTGGAGGCGTGGCTGGAGGGACTGTTCGAGTCGCGCGAGGCCCAGGGCTTCGCGGTGGCGACTCGCACGGTGATGCTGGGACTGGCGATGGCGCTCGTGCTGTGGGGCGTGCTGAAGGTTCGCGCCATGCGTCGGGGGCGCGCTCCGGGGCGAGCACAGGACGGTGTCGGGCCCGCGGCGCCGCTCGTGCTGGACGCGCCACCGGAGCACCTGCGACGCGCGCGCACGGCCCTGGCGAACGATTCACGCGAGGCGATTCGCGAGGCACTGCTGGCCATGCTGTCCGCGCTGGAGGAGCGCAGGCTGGCGCGTCCCGATCGCGTGAAGACGAACCGGGAGCTGGCCTCGGAGCTGCCGTCGCGAGGAGCCCCCGCCTCGCTCACCCGGGAGGTGGAGCGTCTGGTGGAGTGGTACGACCACGCCTTCTACTCCCTGGCCCCCGTGCCCGGGGACGAGGCCACGCGTTTCCTCGACGCGGTGGAGCGACTCCTCGGCACGCTCGGCGCGGAGGCGGCGGCATGAGATGGCCGACGACACGCAAGCTCGTTCCGGCGGCTGAAGCCGGACCTCTTTCGTCGCTGCGACCGCGTGACCTCGGCGGGTCGACGACACGCGACAGCCTCGCCGCTGAAGTCGGGAGCCTGTTTCATCCCGCGCGAAGTGCGCGTCCTCACGCCCCCTCTGCACGGCCCGGTGCCCGCTCCATCGGGGGCGCCGCGCCTGGGGAGCTGGAGGCCACGCCGTGAAGAACGCACGGACGCTCATCGTCTTCGGGGTCCTCATCGCCATCGCGCTGGCGATGGGTCTGTCCACGCGCGCGGATGCGCCCGACTCGCCCGTGCCCTCCGTGGAGAACACGGGCCCCCAGGGCGCCCGCGCGCTCTACCTGTTCCTCCAAGAAGGAGGACGCGCGGTCAGCACGCACCTCGCCTCCCTGGAGTCACTCGCCGCCGACACCCGGACGCTCGTGCTGGCCTCCCCCATCGGAAGCCCCGTGACGGACGAGGAGGTGCGCAAGGTCGAGCACTTCGTCGAGCAAGGCGGCACGCTCGTGTACCTGTCGACGCGCGAGCTCGGCATGCACCAGGCCGCGATGGAGAAGTGGCTCGGTCTGGAGCCCGGCCCGCTGCTGCCCGCGAGTGAGCGCGGACTCTCCACGGACCTCGCGGACGCCGGTGGAACCACGGTGGACGTGTGGCTGGGCGCGGGTCCCCTTCGCGGACTCAGCACGCTGCGCGTCTCCCAGGACCGCGGCATCCTCATGGAGCACCCGGACGCGATTCCGCTCGCGGGGCTCGGCGGCGCGGTGACGGTGTGGCGACGTGCGCTCGGACAGGGCGAGATCTACGTGCTCGCCGGAGCGGACCTCCTGGAGAACCGCCGCATCGAGCTGCTCGACAACGCGCGCTTCTGGAACGCGCTCGCGGCCCGAGGCCCGCTCGTCATCGACGAGTACCACCACCAGCTCGCGCCCCCGCCGCCGCTGTCACGTGGCATCTGGGTCTTCGTCGCGCAGGTCCTGGTCGTCAGCAGCCTCTACGCGTTCTCACGCGGCACGCGCTTCGGCGCGCCGAGGCCGCAGCGGGAGGAGAAACACCGCTCCGCGCTGGAGTACGTGCGCAGCATGGGCTGGCTCATGCGACGCGCGAAGGTGGAGAAGTCCCTGCTCCCCGAGCTGGACACCTCCCTGCGTCAGCAGTTGCAGGAGCGCCTGGGCATCTCCCCCGCCCTCGCCGACGCGGAGGCCGCGCGGCTCCTCGAACAGGACGGCGGCATCCCCGCGTCGCACTACCTGGACGCGAAGGCGGAGCTGAACCGACTGCTCGGACAAGCCACCGTCAAGCCCTCGGACTACGCGCGAGTGGCCCGCCTCTATGCGCACCTGGAGCGCACCGTGGCGGGCCGACAATCGCTCAACCGTTCCTGAGTCCCACCCTCACGTGGACACCGGGCGCGAGACCACCGCGCCCGGCAGCCCGACGCTCAGAGCGACTTGCCCGCGGCCACCATCGCCGTGCCCACGTGGTGACGAATCTCGTCCACGCGCGCGTCCCAGCTCTCGTTGAAGATCTTCTCCGCGCGCTCGCGGCTGGGGCCCGGGCCCTCCGCGAGGCACTCGTCCACCTTGGCCACGAAGTCCTCGGTGGACTTGGCGATCTTGCACAGGCCGACCTTGCGGACCTCCGGCAGGTCCGTGGACACCACCGGCAGACCCGAGGCCAGGTACTCGCGCACCTTCAACGGGTTGGCGTTCAGCGTCAGCTCGCTGATCTTGAACGGCATCAGCGCCACGTCGAACGCACGGCTGTAACCCGGCAGGTCCGCGTACGCCTTGCGGCCAAGCATGTGGATGTTCGGCTCCGCCCGCAGCCGGGAGTCATCGCAGTCCGGCGTCGTCTTGCCGATGATGACCACCGAGCCCTCGGGGTGCGCGCGCGCCGTGGCGATGATGGCGTCCTGGTCCACCCAGTCCGCCACCAGCCCGAAGAAGCCGATGACCGGCTTGGGCAGGTTCGCGATGTCCGCTGGGATGACCGTCGTCGGATCACACGCCTTCACGAAGTGGCGGAAGTCGGTGCCGTGACGCACCAGCACCGTGCGCGGATTGACGCGGGACTTGTTGTCCCTCAGGCGCTCGGCGGACGTGATGCACAGGTCCGCGCGACGCAGGAGCCGGTCCTCCAGCTCCGCGATGTGCCGACCGTTGGTGTCGCTGAAGGCGGAGAACTCGTCCACGCAGTGGTAGACGACGAACTCCTCTCCCAGCGTGCCCGACACGGGCGCCGACGCGGGCAGGAAGCTCCAGGAGATGGGCCGCTGGAAGTTCAGCTGCTTCATCGCCCGGCGCACCTGCAGCCGGAGCAGCTCGCGGTTCGCCCCGCGCACCATCTCCGAGCCGTAGAACGGGATGGCCAGCGGCGACAGGACATGGAGGTTGGGCTCCACCTCGCGCAGGCCCTGTGTGAAGCGCTCCAGCTTGGAGAAGATGCGCTTGACGTCGTGCGCGTTCGCCTTCGGCGCGCGGTTGCCGATGCTGTTCACCCAGAGGATGCGGTTGTCCCTGGAGAGGATCCGCATGATGTGGACCTTCGACAGCGGGTCGCCGTCCCAGTCGTTGGAGAACACCACCAGGTCGCGCCCTCGGAGCGCCCGGCGCGTCAAATCCAGGTCATCACTGCGACGCATCTCTCATCTCCCCTGTGTCTGAAGTCCTCGCGGGAGTCCCGCGAATCTCGTGTGAAGAACCGCTCATGCCGCGGGCGCCGCCTGCGCGGGCGCGGACCGACGAGGCGCCAGCGCCTCGTACAGCTCCAGCAACACCGGCCCCACGTCGGGCGAGGCCACCTTCGCCGGCCCCGCCGCCACCGCCTCACCGATGCTCGTCGCGAGCGACGCCGCGTCCCCCGCCCGGAACAGCCGCGTCCCCTCCGGCCGCGCGCAGACGTCGCTCGCCACGCAGGGCACGCCCAGGGCCAGCGACTCGCGCACGGAGATGGAGTCCCCGTCATGCGTCGTGGGCCGCAGGAAGACATCGCCGCGCGCGATGAGCCCCAGCGCCGCGGGGTGGTCCAGCTCTCCGAGCACCTCGAGCTGCCCCGCCACGCCCAGCTCGCGCGCGTCGCGGATGAACTCCTCGGAGTCCGTCCCGGGGCCGAACAGCGCCAGCCCCACGTCCGGATGGGACTCCATCAACTTCCGCAGCGCCCGGAAGGCCACCTTGCGCCCGTACACGGGCGAGGGGTGGTGCGCCATCGTCAGCAACGGACGCCGCCGGGCCCGCGCGGCCTCCACCTTCACGGGCACCTCGCCCGCCTGCACCTGCGAGGCGCAGAAGGCGGGCTGCACCAGGACCTTCTCCGCCGGCACGCCGCACGACAGCAGCGCCTCACGCACCGCCAGCGAGACGGCGATGATGCGCGTGTAGCCCGCGAGCGCCACCCGGGCGAACGCGCGCCGCGCCGCGGACGCCGCCAGGTAGTCCGGCAACAGCCCCGAGTGCAGCGTGATGAAGCGGGGTGCCCGACCCGCGGGCACCCCGGCCACCATGGCCGCGAGCAGCCAGGCCTTGGGGTTGTTCCCGCTGGTGTGGACATGCACCGTCCACCCCGAGGCGAGAAACCCGGTCAGCCTGAGGCCGAAGTGAGCGGGGCTTCGCACCGGGAGCACGTCCGGAACCGGCCGGCCGCCCTTCCCGATGTCCAGCACCTTCGCTTCGACCCCACGGCTGCGCAGGAACCGATGAAGTTGTTGAACGTGAATCGCCACGCCCCCGAACGGAGGCGGATGGTCTCCCACCAGGAGCACGCGCATGGCAGGCCCTAGCTCGGCACCGACGCCGAAGGAGGCACCGCCGACAGCGGCGAGCGACGCGGCAGCAGGCCCATCTCCCGCTGATACGTGGTCAGCGGATCCGGATCCTGCCGGATGACCCGCGCGGGGATGCCCGCCACCACCGAGCCCGGCGCCACGTCCTTGAGCACCACGGCGTTGGCGCCGATGACCGCGAAGTCACCGATGTGGATGTTGCCGAGAATCTTGGCGCCCGCGCCCACCCGCACGTAGTCGCCGATGATGGGCGCGCCCTCGATGCCCGAGCGTCCACCAATCGTCACCTGCTGCGAGATGAGGCAGTGGCGGCCGATCTTCGCCGCCTTGTGGATGACGACGCCGATTCCGCCGTAGCCCAGCTGCGTCCCCTCGCCGATGTCGGCCTCGTCCGGAACGTAGGAGCTGTGCAGGTAGTAGATGGCCTTGCGCAAGAGCGCGGGCAGCAGCGGAACCTTCTTCAGCCGCAAACCGCGAGCCATCCGGTACAACGTCATCGCATCGACACCCATCCACGCCTCCCCTGACCCAAACCTCGCGACGGGGAGCAACCTAGGTACCGTTCCCCCGAGAGGGAAGTAGGCGCCAGGCGCATCCCGGCTTTTCCTCAGGCCGTCCTCCGGGGACGCAGGCCCGCGAGCACCGCCAGCGGCCGCACCCCCGCGACGTACAGCATCACCACGTAGCCCACCGAGAAGAGCACCCCGGCCACCGCCAGCGGCAGCACGCGCCAGAAGAAGCCCTGGGGCAGGGCGAGCCCATGTCGCCGAAGTACGCGTGCCCCGTGGCGATGCCGATCTGCAGCTCGCGCACGTAGGGGTAGGCCTCGCGCTCGCGCACCAGCTTGCACGCGAGCCGGCTGGCCAGCACCTCCT